>DASWAC010000430.1:0-4212 GCA_036391335.1 Ktedonobacterales bacterium | reverse complement strand
GCGGGCCGCCGCTCTTCCGACGAGTCGTCCAGCTCGACCGAGGCGAAGGTCGCGCCATGAATGCCGTCACGTCCGGTGGCCGCGCCCACGACCATGACAGGGTTGCCCACGCCAGAGGCGCGCGCGGGAATGAGCTTATCGGCCTCCATCAAGCCGACGCACATCGCATTGACGAGTGGGTTGCCGTCATAGCTGGCATCGAAATAGATCTCGCCGCCGACATTGGCGATGCCGAGGCAGTTCCCATAGCTGCCGACCCCTGAGACGACGCCGGCCACCAGGCGCCGTGTGCGCGCCTCAGCGGGATCCCCGAAGCGCAGCGAGTCGAGGATGGCGATGGGGCGTGCGCCCATGGTGAAGATGTCGCGCACGATGCCGCCGACCCCCGTGGCCGCACCCTGGTGGGGCTCGATGGCGCTGGGATGGTTGTGGCTCTCGATCTTCATCACGATGGCCAGGCCGTCGCCGATATCCACCGCGCCCGCATTTTCCTCGCCGGCCTTCAGCAACACGCGCGCGCCGCTGGTAGGCAAGCGCTTGAGCAGGGGGCGGCTGTTCTTATACCCGCAGTGCTCGCTCCACATGGCTCCGAAGATGCCCAGCTCCACAGAGTTGGGCGCGCGCCCCAGCAGCCGCACGATCTCAGCATACTCGTCGCGTGAGAGGGCAACCTCGGCCAGCACGCGGTCGTCGGGCTGGGCGGCGGTGGATGGATCAACTGGCACGAAACGCTCCCACTGGCTTCACTCGGCAGACGAGAACCGCGTCACCGCAAGGCGCAGTGCGCGCATTCTCCATTATAGCGTGTCAATGGGAGCGCGTGAGCTATGGATGCACGATGTTGGGCACGTACCAGCGCAAGGTGAGCGTGGCGGTGCAGCCGTTGGGGATGGTGACCCAGCCGCCAAACATGCCGCGCCCGGGCAGGTCGCTCGTGGTCGCGGTAGGTGGGCCGAGGGTGTCGAGCGCCTGCGGCACGCCATAGCCACCGACAGACGAGTCACCTGGGCCATAGCCGCCAGTGGGACACTTGAGCTCGCCATCCGGGTACGGATTCGGGTCACAGTCCGGCACATCGGCATACTTCGCGGGCTTGGTCGCGGATGGATCCCACGGCGGTGCAACCCAGCAGAGGGGGTTGGCTGAATCGAATCCCGTGCCACGCTTCAGGCTAGCCTGCGGCGGGACATAGATGCGCATGAAGTCGTGATAGGTCGAGTAACCATAGACCGGGCCGGTCTGATTGTTGAACATGGTGATGGTCAGCCGGTGCGTCGCCCCACCCTGGTCGTCGAGGGTCACATTGTCCGTCTGCGTCATCTGCACATACGGCGTTGACTTCGCGACCGACGTGTTGGCTTGATCCATGAAATAGCCATCGATCCCGGGCCGGGTATCCACTGCGCCGCCGAGGCGATACTTCAGCAGCAGGTCCTCAACCTTCTGGTTGGTGACGTAGAGCTGGATGTCCTTCGACCGCAGGTCAGTGACGAGCATCTTGACGACTTCGACCAGCTTCGCCTGGGGCAGCGTCTTCACCTTATCCTGCACGAGCTGCACCACGAGCTGGGTGAACCGCTTGCGCAGGCTATGCGTGTTGTCGTCAGGATTGAGCTGCTGCTCCTTGGCGATGCCGGCGGGATCCTGCTGGTAATAATGGATGCGATCCTCGAAATTGGCCGCGGTCACCGTCTCGTTGTAATTCGGCACGAAGATGGGACCGGTGATCTGCAGCGCGTGCTCGATCACGACGGGGCCGAGATGGATGACACCGTCTACCGCGCCGCCACCCTCATTGGCGAACACATCAATGTTGATCTTCGCCGTGGTGGGGAAGTCGCCGGAGAGGTTCGAGTCGCGCAGCCCCCAGTTGCCAAATGGCCACCAGGTGTAGGGACTTGGCGCCGTCCTCCCGAAGATCCAGGAATTCGTCTTGTAGCCGTAGTCGATATCGTTGACGTTATAGAGGCTGAACGGCTCCAGATGGCCACCGTTGACCGTGACGATCCCATAGTTCCCGGTGAAGCCGCCCGTTGGGCGCAGCTCTGCGCGATCGAGTGTCTGCAAGAGGAAGTTGCGCGGGGTGCCAACCCCCAGAAACCACGCCGCCATGTCGAGATAGTCACCTGCCCCGGCAAGCGTCTCGCGCGCCTTGGGAATGGCCTTGGTCAGGGTCATGAACGTAGCGGCCTGATCGGCGGTAATGGGAAGTCCGCTCAGATCAACATCGCTTAACCGCGCCTGGATGAGGTCAATCTTGCTCAGCGCGTCCTTGATGGCCTTGTGGAGCGCGGTGATATCCGCCGGCAGCAGAATTGGCCCGGAGGCGCTGAGCAAGCCACCCTGCAGGCGCTTCGTGATCGGCGAGACCGCATCGGCGAACTCGAGCAGGATGCTCGCGCCGTTATAGCCCACATCCGCAAGCGCGCGCACCGTCACGAGGCGGGCGTTCGTGCCGGGAATCGTGCCCGCGAGGCCAAGCACCCAGTCAGGATTATTGAGCAGGTTGCGGAGCTGAGCAAAGTCGCTCTGGGCCGCCCGCAGATCAGCCTCGGCTGCCTTGAGACTGTCGGCGCTCACCGGCTTGGGCGCGGGCGTCGGTGTGCCCTTGCTCCCCGGTGAGGGCGTGGCTGTCGCGGAAGGCGTCGGCGCGGGTGACGGGGTCGGCGTGGCTGCCGGGGCGCCGTACGGGAAGGTCGTATTCGTGCCGACCTGTGTGGTGAAGGTCGCCGGGGTCAGCCCCTTGTTCGCCAGCGAGGACGATGGCTGCACGTTGACCTTGAGGTTGTAGAAGGTCCCGCTCTGGCGCTGCGCTTCATAGGTATAGGGCGCATTGACGACGTCGTCGGCAGGCGTCAGGAACGATGTGTATTGCTGCAAGGCGCTCACATCACCGATGTCATCTTTGGCCGCCAGCAAGTGCTGTATCCCGGACTCGCCCAGCGTCTTGAGCCTTTGGTAATCTTGCAGGGCATGCGCGACCCCGATGAGTGGAGGAAGCACCGTCACCAGCAGCACGATGACCACCGTCGCCGTCACCAGCCAGCCGCTTCGCCTCGTGGCTATGCGCGCACGCAAGCCGCGCTGCCATCTGCCGGCGGAGCCAGCCAGCCGCGACCGCGTCGCCGGGGGCAGAATCCGGTCACCCAGCTCGCGCAGGTCGATCTCTTTGACGCGATTGCTCACGCCAGAGATGCCAGACGCGCTACGATTGGCCAGCCAGCGCACGTCGTCCGCGGCGCCAGTGATCCACTTGCTGGCGCTTTGGCCCAGCCCAGAGGGTTGCGGCTGGCTGGCTTCGGCGCCTGCCAGGGGAGGAAGCATCGGGCCGACGGATTCTCCAGACGCGGCATATGGCGGCATGAGGGAGCTCGCCTCAAGCGTGGCATATTCGGAGCCATCAGTCTCGACGGCTAGCGACTCGCCGGTGTCAGCGCCGAGTGGCTCGCGAGCGCCGAGATATGTGCCGTTCGCGTGCGGTGCATCAGGCGAAAAGACGCTTTCATGTGAGTCGTTTGAGTCGTTGCCAGGCGCCCTAGTCGCGCGCCGTGGCGCGGTGTCTTCGCCGTCCCCATTGGTGGGCGACTGCGCTGAAGAAGGCTCATGATCTTGGGCGCGAGATGCTGGCACTTTCGGTAGGGTGTCTGACTCATCGTTTAGAGGGTTTTGCGCTGTCGAGTTACCAGGTGAAGAAGGCGAGGCATCGCGCCGATTAGTTAGCTCGTCCATAATACCTCATTGCTACCTGTGCCGGAGCACTTCATTGTCATTACGCACACATACCCCACCCCGCGCCAGAGATTCGTACTCAGCGTATACCATGGTATCACGGCCGACAAGCTGAATTTCCTCTCACGCCGTAAAGTGTGAACAATCTCACACTCTTCACCTTCTCCGGTATGCTACCGTTCTCAAAACATGCAGGCGCAGGGGCTCCTCGGGCATAATAGAGACGTCTATGCCGTGCTCACTTTACAGAAAGCAGGCCAGAAAGCCCCCTGCTTGAGCGGGGGGATGAATGGCCTACCGATCCCAGGAGGGTGGCAGAGAAGAAGTTGCTGTGTCGGTCATGGAGAGATTGGACGGAGGGAGTCCATGCCCTATCGCAGTGCCGTGAGCGAGTGTCGGGTCCACCTCGTCGCGCTGCGCCACCTTCCACCGGCCACCCTGGCCCAGTGCCAGGCGCTGCGGCGGGAGGCGGGCCGGCTGTGG
>DASWAC010000429.1:0-1690 GCA_036391335.1 Ktedonobacterales bacterium | reverse complement strand
ACGTTGGAGGGCACGGTGCCAGCGACGTTTGGGGAGCAGGCGGACATCGTCTGGCGCAATATCCTGGCGGTGCTGGCGTCGGCAGGGATGGGCACCGGGGATCTGGTAAAGGTCACGATGATCCTGACCAGCCGCGACTATCTCCCGGTGCATCGTGAGAAGCGGCAGCAATACCTCGGCGAGCACAAGCCAGCCTTCACGGTGATCGTTGCCGAGACGCTGGATCCCGGCTGGCTGCTGGAAGTGGAGGCCATCGCCGTTGCCGATTCCTGAGGGGCAGAAGAAGAGGGCCACCACGCACTGTGACGGCCCTCCGCGGTCTCGCGCTGGCGCCCCTACTGCTGGGGGTCGTTGCCGCCGGACCCACCACCCAGCATGCCGCCCAGACCACCGGGAAGGTTGCCGAGGGCATCAGTGGCTTTTTGCGCGGCGCTATCCATGGCGTCGTTTGCCATGCTCTTCGCCTGGTCGGCAAACTGACCGCCGCCGGGAATGGCGCCGGCCGCCTGATCTATCAGACTATCCGCCTGACTCTTTGCCTGGTCACCCAGCCCACCAAGCATGCCACCCCCGCCGGCCTGTGCCCCGGCAGCGGCGCCAGCGTCAGCAGTGGCAGCGCCCGTGTCATTCGCCGCCGCAGTCGTGTCGGCCTGCCCCTGATCCATTGTCGCGCCGGCATCCGCACTCATTTGGCCCGCGTCGGGGCTCGCCGCTGTCGCACCACCCGTCGCGTCCCCAGCCCCTGAGTCTTGTTGCGCGCTCATGTCTGGGGAATCGCTCTGCATGCTGGGATCCTGTGTTCCGGGGTCCTGCATGCCGGCATCGCTTGGCTGATCTCCTTGCATTTGCTGGTCCATCGGGTCTTGCCCATTGTCAGATGGCGCCATGATAGTGCTCCTCAGCGTCGGCGAGCCATCGGCCACTTTGCCGGTGGCTGAATGAGTGGCGTCTCGACTCGCGACCACCTCATTCACTCGCAGTGTAGCATCTTTTCGAGGCCGTCCGGAGGCCAATCATGCGAGGGTTCTCGCTCTTCCACACAACGCTGTGGCAGCCCCTTTTGTCCGCGCACGAGAGCGGGCGGCCAGACACGCGCTGGAGTCTTCTCATCGTTACTGGACACGTGCTTCACGGGTGAACAGCGATGGGTAGCGTTCCCCTCACCGTGGCAAGTGCCACGAGCAGGCGGTGAGGAAGCCCACAGGCGCGAGCTCGTGGCTGGGTGATGAAAGGGCGGGGATCGAGCGAGTAGACAGAAGGTAGGTGAAGCTGACGCATTGAATGAATTGGGTGTATCATCCAAGGGCACCTTTGGCCGCCTAATTACTTCATATTCCTAAATGGCATTGGAAAGGATTGGCGTTGTGAGACGGTTTGGCATCCCCCGGTCACGTCCCACCCCCCGGCTGGGGCTGTGGACGGCACTCCTGCTCACCTTCCTGCTCAGTGGCCTGCTCAGCGCCTGCGCCGGGGGCGTCGCGGAGACCCAGGCCCACGCCAACAAGGCTCAGCTCGACCAGGAGCTCACCCACGCCCGCACCAGCCTCGGCCTCCCCGAGCGCCTCCTCGCCCCCGTCACCCGCCAGGAGGCCAGCACCGCCAAGGGCGAGGGCGGCTTGGGCTACAACTACGATGCCGCCGCCAGCACCTATCACCGCCTGCTCACCCAGCTCCAGGGCATCGAGGCCAG
>DASWAC010000428.1:0-3577 GCA_036391335.1 Ktedonobacterales bacterium | reverse complement strand
CCCGCGTGTCGCGACCACCGAGCCGTCCATTGCTGGCCTAGTCATCATGGCCGGTGATACGCAACCCTTGCAGCACGCTGCCATCCGCGTTGCCCGCTACCTCGCCCGGCTCCATCCCGGTCCAGAGGCAGAAGCCGCCATCAAGACGATGACACGGCAAGCCGCGCTGGTCGACAGCCCTGAGCTCTCCCCATCGACGCCAGCCAGAGAGCTGCCCTTCGGCCTCTCAGGTTCCTATTGGTTAGATCTGCGCAGCTACAATCCGGTTTCGACGGCGGCGACACTCGACAAGCCGATGCTCATTCTCCAGGGGAGCCGTGACTATCAAGTGACAGTCGAGGACGATCTCTCACAGTGGAAGGCTGGCCTGGGGCACCGGCCCGAAGTCACGATTCGGGTCTATGAGGAGGACAACCACCTTTTCTTCCCGGGCGCAGGTCCGTCCACGCCTGCGGAATACGACCCAGCGCAACACGTCGATCCAGCCGTAGTGGCCGATATCGCCAAATGGCTGAGGCCGCAGCCAGCGATGTTCGCTCGATTCGTGTCCAGAGTCCTTCGCCTCAAGCGGTGACGATGCGGCATGGACCTTCCTTCAATCAGCCAACGATGGAAGCCATGCGCACACTCTTTCGCTTGAGCTCACCCCGTTGCGCAGGTCATGGGCTAGACAGCGGGCAGGGTGATAGTCTTGCCCGTGTCATAGCCGGTGACGTTCAGCGTGACATTGACGGTGATGCCGTCGCTCTTGGCGCTGCCGATCGCTTTGACGAGGTGGAAGCTGCTCGTGTTGATCCAGGCCTCGACGGGTGAGTCCTTATAGGTGCCGGTGAGGTGATAGCACTGCACGCCGTTCACCGTCTCCGTGCCTGCCAGGATCGGGCTGCTCATGTCCCGCGCGTCGATCAGGCTGGCAAAGTCGCTGGATGCGTCCGCGACCGATTGCACCTCCCACTGACTGGTGTTCGCGTTCGTGGTCGTGCGGGTGTAGACCTTTGACGTCGCGAGGTCAGCAATGGCTTCTACCTTGGTATCCTGTGGCTTGTCACCCAGCGAGATGGGCACATCAACGGTGACCTGCGAGCGATCGGGGCCCTTGGTCACCAGGCCGGTGCCGGTGCCCTGGATGGGGATGAGCGAGCCGGCGTTTATCGAGAGGGTGAAGGCGATATCCTTGAACTGCACCTGGGTTGCTCTGAGCGCGATCTCGCTGGCTGAGAGATTGGTCGCTGTGCTGGAGGGAAGGCCAGGCATAGCGCAGCCGCCCAGAGCCAGCATGGCGCTGAGCGCGAGCAGGGTGATCGTGAGCATTCGTGAGCGAAGCAGCATTCGCATGGCGAGGAAATCCTTTCCAATTGAGCGCCGTATCACGTGAGGTGATTGGCGCCAGTGCAGCATAACAAAGTGGCGCGCCGTCCGCAAACCGGGTTCGACCTCTCGTGTTACGGTGCTCAGATGCGGGATGCCCTCCCGGTGCGCCGAGAAGGCGCTCGAGAGGGCATCACTCGCCGCATAGGCGATATCGGCGCGGTAACGCTGGTTAGACGGTAGGCAGAGTGATGGTCTTGCCTGTGTCATAGCCGGTGATGAGGAAGACGATCGTGGCGGTAGTGCCGCTCGACGTGACGGTTGCCGTCACCTTTTGCAGGCGGAGGTCCGACTTGCTCACCCACGCCTCGACCGGGGTGCTGTTGGACGTGCCGGTAATGTGGTAGCACATCACGCCATTGACTGTGTCCTCACCCGCCAGCACCGGCGCGTCAATGCCCGTTGAGCTCCCCAGCAGACTCGAATAATCCGAGCCGGAGCTGGTGTCGGTGGCCGTCACCTTCCACGCCTCTGCCTGGCCGTTCGTGGTGGTCTGGGTATAGGTCTTCGAGGTGGCCTCGTCGGTGATGATGTGCTGCTGCGTGTCGAAGGACTGCCCGGCGACGGTGATCGGGAGATCGAGGGTCATCTCGAAGCGCTTGGGATTCGAGGTCGCGACGCCGGTTCCCGTTCCCTTGATGGCGATGCCTTGGATGGCGGAATCAAAGGTGAGGGTAAAGGTCACGTCTGTGTACTTGGCATTGCTGGCGCCGAGCAAGATTCCCTTCGCGGTGATGGGCGTGGGGGTTGGCTTCGCGCCGATGGCTGGCAGCGCGCAGCCGCCAAGGGCGATGAGCGCGCCGAGAGCGCACGTGAGGGAGAGCGCCACGCGTGAGCGGGAGAGACTGCGCATGGGAGACGTTTCCTTTCGGATGAGGTGATGTTGTACAAGTGCGTTTTAGCCTGTGCAGTATATACCCCACGCTTGAGATATGCAAGCAGGCTTTTCGCACATGGATCGGGCCTATTCCGACAAGGTGTGGCCTGAGTCACAGTCAAGAGGGCACTGGAGGGAGTATCATGCTAGCGAGCGCATGCCGGTGAAGTGACACCAGAGCCATTCGGCGCTCGCAACAAAGGGGCGAAGCCACATGCCATTCGCGGGCTTGAGCAAAACGATCTACTCCATCTTCGGAGTCCTCCTCCTCTCCACCTTGTGGATAACATCTCTCGTCATCCTCTCTGACCGGCCGACAGCCACCCAGGTGATCACCGAGGCCGGCGCGCGCGTGCTCAATCCCTTCCTGGCGGGGCAGGGCCTGGGCGTGACGCAGTCCACCTACGCCACCTATCAGGCGAGCGCCAAAGCGCACCCCGACCAGCCGCTGACCCTCCAGCTGCTCAAGGCACGGGTGCTGGGCCGGGAGATCAGTGGACACGACTACGACGCGACCGTGCAGATCATCTATGGCCGCGTGGCCGAATCGTTCTATGATGGCGGTATCAACTCCGCGTTTGATGTGCCGCCACAGTTCAAGGACGCGCTGGCCAACTTTGGGATGTTCAACCCTGATAACCTGCAGGTCGTCCCCGGTGGTCCCACCGTGACACAGCTGCCGCCATTCCTGCAGCCGTTCTTCGTGTTCGTGGGCTTGACCCCCGATACGTTTACGGCGGCGGGCCATCAGCGGCTGCTTGGGCTGCTCCCGTGGTTCTGGGTGGCGACCCTCGTGCTGGGCACGCTCACGGTGCTGCTGAATCGCAACGAGCAGAAGCTGGCGGGGCTGGCGCAGTCGGTGATGCACAGCACGTGGCCCATCGTCGGCGTGCTGCTCGCCCTGTGGGTGGCCGCGACGTTCGTGCTCAAGGCGACGCTCGCGCCGTATGTCGGCATCTTGGGGCTCATCAGCCGGGCATTCCTCCCAGTGTATGGCACCGCGCTCGTCATTGGCGTGCTGGGCGTCTTCTTCTTCAAGTGGCTGCCCGCGCTGCGCCAGCGCCAGCAGGCATCCGCAAGCGCGACGCCCAGTGTGGGCCTCCCGGTGGGCGCTATGTCGCCGCAGGCTGTGCCGCCGCAAGCCGAGGTGCTGCCCGGCGCACTGCCGCCAGTGCCAGAGCGCATGCCCGGGCAGCCGTGACCCGCCCATGGCTCGTTCACGGGGGACACGAGCGGGTATAGTCTAGGAATGGTGGCGCGCATGCGCCGTATGCCTGCACGTCAGCATGAAGAGGATACCGCTCGTGACCCTCACCGATACCGACCCGGCCA
>DASWAC010000427.1:0-7032 GCA_036391335.1 Ktedonobacterales bacterium | reverse complement strand
CTGTTCGACATCGCGTTCACGCTCTATTGGCTCGCCCGGCCAGCCGACGATCAGCCGACGCCGCCGGGCGCGCGGCAGCGGAGTCTGGCGACTCAGGCGCACCGGATGCTCGACCAGGCGCGCACCTCCCAGCAGGCTGGCGTGACCACCACCCAGCTACAGCGGCATCCTCAGCGCCGGCTCAACCAGCTGAAGCGGCGGCCCAGCATGGAGGAGGCGGATGCCGGAGCGCAGGCGACCGTCTCGTGGAGCGCGGACGAGGCCCTGCGCCGGAAGGACTTCGAAGACTTCACTCCCGACGAGCTGGCAGACGCGAAGCGCCTGCTGGAGCGTATACGCTGGCGGCTGAGCCTGCGCACCACCCGGCGGCGGCGCTCGGCCCCGCGAGGCGACGCGCCTGATCTGCGGCGCACCCTGCGTGCGGCGATGCGCACCGGTGGCGAGCCACTGCGCCTCTCGTGGCGACGGCCGCGCAAAGCCCCACGCCCGCTGGTGATCCTCTGCGACATCAGCGGCTCGATGAGCCTCTACTCGCGGCTCTTCCTCCACTTCGTGCACACCGTGGCTAATGGCCTCGATCGCGTCGAGGTCTTCGTCTTTGGCACGCGATTGACACGCATCACGCGACAGTTGGCCCGGCGCTCGGTGGATGAAGCCGTCACTCGCGTCACCACCTCGGTGAGCGACTGGTCTGGAGGCACCCGCATCGGGGAATCTCTCCGCACGTTCAATCGCCTCTGGGCGCGGCGGGTGCTGGGCAGAGGCGCGGTCGCGCTGATCATCAGCGATGGATGGGACCGGGGCGACGTGCGGGTGCTGGCGGACGAGATGGCGCGGCTGCGACGCAACTGTCACCGCGTGATCTGGCTCAACCCGCTGCTCGGGCATGAAGACTATCTTCCTGTGGCCTCAGGCATGCGCGCTGCGTTGCCATATATAGATGATTTCCTGCCGGCAAACACCCTCAAGAGCTTGATTGCCCTGGGCCATGCGCTGGAGGGAATTGGAGATGAACGGGCGCCTGGTCGTGTGCGCCCCGTGGCCATTGCGGCGGCAAACGGGGCACGGAGTGTAGACACGCGCCAGGAGGTTCGACTAGGATACAATGGTGTCGCGCGCCGTGCATGAAGCGTTCGGCGCATTCATCGCGTTCTTCTGGCTACCCGTGCGCTCCGCGGCGGAGGAGGTGGGCTGCGTCATGGCTGTCGTCACCAGCGTTATCAATCTCAAGGGCGGCGTCGGCAAGACGACACTCACCATCGCGCTTGCGCACTATCTGGCGGGCGAGCACGGGAAGCGTGTGCTGGTGATCGACCTCGATCCCCAGACCAACGCGACGATCGCGCTGGTGAATGAGCGGCGATGGCGTGAGCGCGACCAGGCAGGGCAGACGCTCTATCAGCTCTTTCGCGATGAGCTCGACAAGACACACCTCTTCAGCGCGCGCGAGGCCATCCTCTCGCGTGTCTCGAATGTCGGCGGGGGCATCCCTGGGCTGGATCTGCTGCCCAGCAGCATCCGCCTCCACCGGATTCAGGACCGCATCACCAAGATCGCGGACCTGGAGTCGTTTCGGGGTGGTCCGGTCTTCGCGCTGCGTGACTCGCTGACGGATGTGATGCCCTACTACGATCATGTGCTGATCGACTGCCCACCAAACCTGGGCGTCATCACGCTCAACGGCATTGCCATCAGCCGCTATTTCCTCATCCCTGTCGTGCCCGACATCCTCTCCACTCTCGGTGTTCCGCTGGTGCTCGATCGCATGGCAGACTTCGCACTGCGCGCGCAGCACGAGATTTATGGCCTCGGCATTGTCGTATCGCGTTACCGCGCCACCAGCAAGCTGCACAAAGAGACGGTGCTCAGCATGCGGCGCGACGCGGTCCCCGGGATTCATCCACCGATCTTCAACACCATTATCACGGAAGACCTGGGTGTGGCTGAGGCAGCGGACGTCGAGGAGCACGTGAGCACGCTTCGCCAGAAGTTCGGCGGGACGGGTCCACACAAGCAGTTTAGCGCACTCGCGGAAGAGTATCTGCGTTATGTGACACCGGTGCCGGCGAGCCGCTAGGGGTTCGCGCACGGCCACATCACGCCGGGAGCTCGCCGACGCGTGCCTAGGGAGATGATAGGCATGAGCTACGCGCCCGATCCCCGGTGGCACGGCGACCATCGGCTGGCCACCAACGGCAGCCACGCGCCTGGTGATGAGCTCGAAGCGCCCATGGTGCCGATCATCTCGCGTGGCGGCGCCCAGCCATGGATGGCCGCGCCAGATAGTGGCTATGCCGGGGTCGCGACGACCCAAGCGCCGCGGGGTGATCGCGAGCGTATCACGTCCGAGCTTGAGCGACTCAACAACGAGCCGCTCGCGCCGCCGCGCGTGCCGGTGACCAGCCCGCTTCCCTCGCCGCTTCCCATCCCGCCATCCGCCTATCAGCCACCGCCGTCGCCCTTGCCAGATCTCACACCGCCCACACCTCGGCGCCTGCCTCGCCGCGACGCGTATCCCACCTGGGATAACACCCCCAGCGGGCCGCCCTATGGGACCGATATCGAGATTCCCGCGGTGCGTCCCCCACAGCCCGCGTCCGGTGCCGCGCGCCCTCCTGCTCGGCAGCAGGCGCAGTGGCAGCCGCCCGCCCCAGCGGCGCAGCGCGACTGGCGCAGCCCCGACCGCGAGGAGCGCGTGAGCTACACCTGGATACCCAGAGTGCACACGATGGCGGGCCTGAGCTATCTCTTCGGCCTCTTTTCGGGCATTCCCATCTACGTGGCCGAGCGAGAGCACCGCTTCGTTCGCTTTCACGCGATGCAGTCGATCTTTTTGAGCACCGCGCTCATCATCTATGCCGCCGTCGCCGCCTTCCTCATCTGGCTCATCGCGCCGCATGTGGCATGGCTCGCCGTCATGCTGGCGGTGATCGCGGTGCTCTTTGGGCTGATCGGAGTTGGCGCCTGGCTCGCGGCGATGTTTTCCGCCTGGAACGGGCGCTATCTGCCGCTGCGCTATATCGGCCCCTTCGCGCTGAAGTATGCCGAGCCACCTGGAACGTTGCAATAGGCCGAGGTTCCATTTTGGCGTGTGCCGGTGAGAAAATGTCCCTATGAGCACTATTACCATCATGCAGCCTGCCGAGCGCGCCGACGCCTGGCACATCTCGCTCGACGGGCGCTATGCCTTCACCCTCGACACCACCACCGTCGCAGAGGAGCGCCTCGCGGTGGGCAAGACTCTCGACGGCACGGACCTCGACCGCCTGCGTGCCGCCGCCGATGACCGGCGCATCCTCGATGCCGCGCTGGCCTTCCTCGCGCCACGGCCACGCAGCCGGGAGGAGATTCGCCGCCGGCTGCTGCGCCCGCGTCGCGGGAAAGTAGGCAAGGAGGGCTATAGCCCCGAAGCAATCGAGCGCGTGCTCGAGAAGCTGGACCGCATGGGCCTGATTGATGATGCCGCCTTTGCCGCCTGGTGGGCCGAGCAGCGCCGCAGCAGCGGAAACCCCCACGGCACAGGGGCCATCCAGAGTGAGCTGGCTCGCCACGGCGTGGACCGCGAGATCGCCCGCGAGGCCGCCGCGACGGATGACGATGAGGCGCTGGCGTTCGTCGCGGCGCGGCGCAAGGTGTCATCGCTCGCCCGGCTCGACTGGCGCACCTTCGAGCAGAGGCTCAGCGGCTATCTGATGCGCCGTGGCTTCGCGTATTCTGTCACTCGTGGCGTGGTGCGTGCGCTGTGGCAAGAGACGCACGGTGGCCTGTCCGATGATGATGAGTCTGCGGAGGAATGACACGCGGCCTCGCCAGGCCTGCCCTCACGCCTGGCGCGTGGCCAGCGGCTCGCCGAGCCACGTGCTGACTGCCTTCAAGAAGTCATCCGCCGTCTCGCTGTGGGGGAAGTCGCCCGCGTTGAAGAGGCGCAGATCGGCGCGAGGATAGATGCGTAGCCAGAGGGGGATGTGCTCCACCGGCATCAGGCGCGCATGGCGGCCCCAGGCCAGCAAAATGGGCAGCCGCAGCCGAACCAGCGCCTCACGTGAGGTCGTGTCGAGCATCCCCGTGAGATAGCATGCCGGCGCGAACCGCGCCCCCCGGCGCAGGGCCTCGCGGCGGTGGGCCGTCACCACGGCCCGGGTCACGGCGGTGGGTCGCTTATAGGCCATGCGGAGAAAGTAGCGCATGCCGGGGCGCGAGGCCAGCAGGTCATACGCCATCAGACCGGGTACCGGCGCGTGCAGCAGCCGCAGCGCCATCTCGCGCATGGCGGGAGTCCCGAGCACACGGCGCGTGGTGATGCCCGCTGGCTCGATCAGCACCAGCCGCTCGAAGAGCTGTGGCCGCTCCGCCGCCGCCCGCACCAGAAAGGCAGCGCTATGCCGCGAGGCGATCACGTGCACGGGCTGGTCCGCCGCGCCCGCGACGTGGGTCACGAAGTCGAGCAGGAGCTGCTGATAGAGCGCGGGCGTGTAACGTATCGCCGGCCGGTCTGAAGCGCCAAAGCCCAGCATGTCGAGCGCGAAGACGCGATAGCCGGTGGCCAGTGCGGTGTAGAGATGGCTGAACTCTAGCGAGGATGCGCCGGGATGCACATCGTGCACCAGCACAACCGGCACACCCCGCCCGCGCGACGCAAACGCCACCTGGCGTCCGTGCCACGCGAACTGCTGCACATCGCCACTCATAGGGTTGCCTGGCGTCACCGTGATCCTGCTCCCCACCCATCCGGCCAGCGCCAGCGCTCCCGCCCCTCCCGCCGCGGCAAGTGCGGCGGTCTGCCATCCGGTGCGAAACATGCCAGTCATCGTTGTCCTCGCCAGCAGAGAGGGAAACTGGCCGACGTCGTTGTCAGCCAGGCGATGGGCCGCCAGCCAAGCGCCCACGACGTAACTCTGTCTACCTTGTACAACGTATGATTCCGGCACAGTTATCACCGGTCGGAAGACCGCCCATCCGTCCCATGCCAAGGTGTGCCACTTGGGCGATGTTATGCCCATCATGTGAGGCTCACCCCTGACGCCTGCCCGCTCGATGCCCCGTGCTCGGCGCCTAATGCTCGGTGCGCTCGCCCGTGACCAGCTCGACCGCGTGAGCCAGCACCGGCAGCACGACCTCCAGGCACTCGCGCACCGCCTTGGGACTCCCAGGCAGATTGATGATGAGCGTCTGCTCACGCACCCCAGCGATACCGCGACTGAGCATGCCCATCGGCGTCTGCCGCAGCGACGCGGCGCGCATGGCCTCCGCGATGCCCGGCGCCTCGCGGGAGATCACCGTGCGCGTGGCCTCTGGCGTCACGTCGGTCGGGCTGAGCCCGGTGCCACCGGTGGTGAGAATGAGCGGCAGGCGCAGGTCATCGGCCCACTGGCGCAGCGCCTGCTCGATGCGCGCCTTATCATCTGGCACGATCCCACGCGCGACGACCTCAGCGTGCTCCGCAAGGGAGGCCACTAGCAGATCGCCCGAGGCATCCTCGCGCTCGCCTGCCGCACCCTTCGTGCTGATGGTCAACACGCCTACCTTGAACATCTCAGTCTCCCTGCCGGATGCTTAGTCGTCCTCGCCAGTGTAGCGGCAGCCGGCGGACCGTGTCTCATAGACGACGACCGCTGAGAGCCCTGGCAGCGTGGGCCGCAAGCGCCGCCAGATCCAGCGAGCCAGGTGCTCACTGGTGGGGTTCTCCAGCCCCTCGATCTCGTTGAGACAGTGGTGATCCAGCTGGTCGTGCAGCGGGGCAAAGGCGCTGGATATCTGGCCGAAATCCATCACCCAGCCGCTGTGAGGATCGACCGGCCCGCTCACATGCACGGCTACGCGGAATGAGTGCCCATGCAGCCGCGCGCACTTGTGCTCTGGTGGCACGTGCGGCAGCTGGTGGGCCGCCTCGAAGCGAAACTCTTTGAAGATTTCCATGTGCGCTCCCGCTCTAGGGAATGCCGAGCAGCTTGTGGGTCTGCAGGCTGAGCCGCCACTGAGGATGCGCCAGGCAATAGCTCACGGCGAGCTGCGTGTTGCGCTCGCGCTGCGGGCCATCCATTGGCTGGAGGAAGAAGTGCTCGAAGTCGAGCCCCTCGAAGCGCTCTGGCAGGGCGAGGGTCTGCGGATACACCAGCTTCAACTCGTTGCCACGGGTCAGCGCCAGGGGCGCGTTGGCCTTCGGGCTCACGCAGATCCAGTCGATCCCTGGTGGGGGAACCTGCGTGCCATTCGTCTCGATGGCGACCTCGAAGCCTGCCGCATGCAGCGCCGCGATCGCTGGCTCGTCGAGCTGGAGGAGTGGCTCGCCACCGGTGCAGACGACCAGCCGCCGCGCGCGTGGCGAGGCCTCGGCGGGCCACTGTGCCGCGACCGCCACCGCCAGCGCCTCGCCAGTAGCGAACTTGCCGCCGCCGGGGCCATTCGTGCCGACGAAATCAGTGTCGCAGAAGGTGCAGACGGCCGTCGCGCGGTCTTCCTCGCGGCCAGACCAGAGATTGCAGCCCGCGAACCGGCAGAAGACAGCAGGGCGCCCGGCGTTGGCGCCCTCACCCTGGAGGGTGTAGAATATCTCGCGCACCATATACATGGGTTAGTCTGATCTCCCTTTGCCGTGCCATCGCACGTTTCGTGCGGCTGGCGAGCCTCGCGTCGCCGCTGCGCTCGCTGCCCGGAGCCTGTCACCGATCCGCATGCCTCTCGCGTTCGGCACCCGAGAGGTAGGCTCCTTCGTGTCGTCGGTGTGCTTGCCCACAGAGCCGAACCGCGTGCTGGGCGGGTCAGGCATGGTATAGACAGAGACTTCGCGGTGAGATGTGCGCATGTCGTGCCTATTCCTGGTGTTGGTAGGGGGTCGGATCGCTCACACCCGCCTCGCGGAACCCCTTTTGCCGCAGCAGGCAGGCGTCGCAGTGCCCGCAGGCGCGGCCATCTGGGGCGGCATCATAGCACGAGATAGTCTGGCCATAGTCGAGGCCAAGCGCCATCCCCCGCTGGATGATCTGCGCCTTGTTGAGCATCATCAGCGGCGTGTGGATCTTCAGTCGCTGGGCG
>DASWAC010000426.1:0-3865 GCA_036391335.1 Ktedonobacterales bacterium | reverse complement strand
GGAACCGCAGGTAGGTCTCTTGCACGCTGTCTTCGGCCTCACTCACGCTGCCAAGCATGCGATATGCGATCGAGAAGAGCAGCGCGCGGTACTGCTCGAAGACTTCTACGCCCCCTTGGCCAGGCGTCGGGCCAGGGTGATGTCGTCCAGGGTGATGATTGCTCTTGGACATGCTCGCCTCCCATGTGCCCTCAGAATCTATCACGGGGCTCGCATCACTCTGCCAGTCGCCACACGGGTCTCCTCACGTGATGTACACTGAGCCCACGACGCTCATAGGGGGAGGGGGCACGGATGGCACTCGATGTCGAGCTGTATCGCCGAACGTTATATGTGCCGCAGGACCGCGCCGGCGCGCCGCCCCGTCGCATCAGCGTGATCGACATGGCCCCGCCAGGAGCCACACGCACCATCGTCTTCATCCACGGCTTCGGTGGACGCGCCCTCCAGTGGATCTATCAGCTGAGCGCGTTTGGCCAGTCGGTGCGTGTCATCGCGCCAGACCTGCGCGGCCACGGGCAAAGCGATGATCCAGAGCGGCCACCGGTGAGCATGGAGAGCCTGCTCACCGACCTGGAATTCGTGCTCGACGAGCTCTCGGTCACACAGTCCATCCTGCTCGTAGGCCATTCCTTTGGCGGGGCCATCGCCACGGAGTTCGCCTTACGCCACCCGGAGCGGCTGTCCGGCGTCGTGCTGATCGCCGTGCCCGAGCGGTTCATCCTGCAGCCTGGGCTGCGTCCCCTGATGACCCTGCCGGATTCGATGTTGGGCAGCCTGCCACAGCGGATTGGCTTTGGCATTCACGCGCGCGTCTCGACCCTGCGCAGGCTGAACGACCGCGCTATGGGCCCGTGGCGTGGCGCGCCACGCTTCGCGC
This sequence comes from Ktedonobacterales bacterium, assembly GCA_036391335.1. GTDB lineage: Bacteria > Chloroflexota > Ktedonobacteria > Ktedonobacterales > JADMIN01 > DASWAC01. The sequence goes on along the minus strand of DASWAC010000426.1, from coordinate 2,985 downwards.
AGCTGCGTGTGCCGACGCTGGTCATTCTGGGCCACCGCGACCGCGTCTTCGCGCAAGAGCACTACACCGCCGTGCCAAAGAGCATCCCAGGCGCGCAGCAGATCGTGATTCCCGTCTCGGCCCATCTGGTGCAGCTCGAGCGCGCCGAAGCGGTAAACCGCGCCATCAAGCGCTTCAGTAATGCCCAGGCTCAGCGCGCTGGCGACCCCTCGCTCTCGCAGCCTGCCCAGGCGGCGACCGCCCGGCTCATCGAGATGCCCTGGCTGCAGGCGTATGACCCCGACGTGCCGGAGCAGATTCCTATCCCCAGTTTGCTAGTGCAAGACCTGCTGGGCAATGCGGCTGCCGAGCTGCCGGAGGCTACGGCGCTTCGCTTCTTCAGCCAGCACATTCACTATGGTGAGCTCGACCGGCTCGCCAACCGCTTCGCCAGCGCGCTGCTTCGCCTTGGCCTGCGCTCCGGTGATCGCGTCGCCATTATCCTGCCGAATGTGCCACAGGGCGCCATCACCTACTTCGGCACGCTGCGGGCAGGTGGGGTCGTCGTGATGGGCAGCCCGCTCTCGACTGAGGAGGAGCTCGCCGGGCAGCTGCGCGACGCGGGCGCGCGCGTGGTGGTGACCCTCTCGGCCTACGAGGGCATGCTGCGACGCATCGCCACCAGCAGCGACGTGGATCACCTCATCATGACGGATGTGCGCGAATACCTTCCACTGCGTGAGCGGCTGATGCTGGCGGTCGGCCTCGGCACGCCACCATCCATCGAGCGGCCGGCGCTCCCAGCACAGGACGCGAATGGCGCTCGTCCCGCCCCGAGGACACACGCGCTGCAAGACCTGCTGCGCCGCGCCTCAGCCGCTCCCTTGGCGCAAGCCACGCGGCCTGATGACATCGCGCTGATCCAATACACCTCTGGGACGACCGATGCGCCACGCGGCGTGATGCTGACCCACCGCAATCTGATGACGAATGTCGCGCAGGTGCGGCACTGGATCACCGACGCCAAGCGCGGCAAGGAGGTCATCCTCGCGGTGCTCCCGCTCTCGCACTCGTATGGCCTGACGAATTGCCTTCATCTCGGGATGGCGATCGGCGCCACCCTCGTCCTCTTGCCGTCTAACCGGACGGAAGAGATCCTGAGGGCCATTCGCGCCAATCACCCGACGATCTTCCCTGGCGTGCCGACGATGTATCTCGCCGTGGCCAGCTTTCCGCACGTGCGCCGCTATGGCATCTCGAGCGTCCGCGTGTGCGTGAGCGGCTCCGCGCCGCTGCCGGTCGAGGTGCAAGAGGCGTTCGAGAAGCTCACGAAGGGGCGGCTCGTCGAAGGCTATGGCCTGACCGAGGCCTCGCCCTCCACGCATGCGAATCCGCTGCGGGGCGAGCGCCGCGTCGGCAGCATCGGCATTCCCCTGCCCAGCACCGAGGCCCGCATCGTGGATGCCGACTCCGGCGCGCCGGTCCCGCTGGGCGAGGTGGGCGAGCTAGTCATCCGCGGGCCGCAGGTGATGAAGGGCTATTGGCAGCGCCCACAAGACACGGCGCAGGCTATCACCCCAGACGGCTGGCTGCGCACCGGCGACCTGGCGCGGCAGGATGAAGACGGCTATTTCACCGTCGTGGATCGCAAGAAAGACCTCATCCTCGCGGGCAGGTTCAATGTCTATCCGCGAGATGTGGAAGAAGTGCTCTACGAGCATCCCAAGGTCTTCGAGGCGGTCGTGGTGGGCGAGCCGGGAGAGGAAGGCCCCAACTCGCTCATCAAGGCGTTCGTCGTGCTGCGCCGGGGTGAGCGCGCCACCGCTGAGGAGCTGCTGGCGCTGTGCCGCGAGCGACTGGAGGCCTACAAAGTGCCCAAGCAGATCGAGTTCAGGCAGGAGCTGCCGAAGAACCTGCTGGGTAAAGTGCTGCGCCGCCTGCTGATAGATGTGCCGCCCGCGAACCCTGCCGATGCGGCGGCCCAGGCCACACCCGCCACACCGCCAACTCCACAGGAGGTCCCGACGGAATGACCATGCTCGATATCAGCGGCGACGCCCTCGATGAGCAGCTGCGCCAGGGCAAGACCCTGCCCGCCGCGTGGTACACCAGTGACGCGGTGAGCGAGGCCGAGCGGCAGCGCATCTACAGGCGCACGTGGCAATATGCCGGCCTGCTGGAGGACCTCGCAAAGCCCGGCGACTTCCTCACCTGCACACTCGGCGAGGCGCCGGTCATCGTGGTGCGGGGCAATGACGGCGAGCTGCGCGCCTTTGCCAACGTGTGCCGCCACCGTGGCTCCGTCATCGTCGGTGAGGCATGCGGCCACAAGACCTCGCTGCAGTGCCCCTATCACGCGTGGACGTATAGGCTGGACGGCACGCTGCTCGCCGCACCGGGCATGAAGCAGGAGGAAGGCTTCGATCCTGAGCGCTTTTCGCTGCCGGCCCTCCCGATCGAGACATGGGGACCCTTCGTCTTCGTGAGCCCCGATCCGCAGGCGCCGCCACTGGCCAGCGTGCTTGGCGAGCTGCCCGCGCTGCTGGCGGCCACGGGCCTGGACCTCGGCGGCCTGCGCAGACGCACGCGGCGCACCTATGACATTGCCGCGAATTGGAAGGTCGTGCTCGACAACTATCTCGAGTGCTATCACTGCCCGGTCGCGCACAAGGGCTTCACGGACCTGATCGACCTGGAGAACTACACCGTAACCGAATATGAACAGTTCTCGACGCAGACAGGCCCGGTGAAGAATGCGACGGGCCTCTACGACACGTCGGGCGGTGTCACGGCGGGATTCTACGCCTATGTGTGGCCCAATTTCACCATCAATGTCTACCCCGGCCCCGGCAATGTCTCGCTCAACCTTTTTCTGCCGGTGGGCGCGCACCGCACCATCGCGACCTACGAATATCTCTTCACCCCGGCCGTGAGCCAGGCAGAGGAAGAGGAGTTCACACGGTTCATCGATCAGGTGCAAGAGGAAGATGTCGTGCTCTGCGAGAA
>DASWAC010000425.1:0-13139 GCA_036391335.1 Ktedonobacterales bacterium | reverse complement strand
ATCGTGACGTAGACTATCCCATTGCCGACGACAGGGGCCGATATGCTCTCGAAGTCCGGCGGAGGAATGGTTGACCATAGCACCCGGCCCGTCAAGGCATCCAGTGCCCACAAGCGGTCAGAGCCATATCCCGTACCCCCGCTACTGTTGAGAAAATAGCGCCCTGGGATTGCAAGAACTATGCCATCTGCACACGCGAGGCGCATGGTAGGGATGAGGTGCGTAGTAGAGGCATGCCAGCGCCACTTCATTTGACCTGTCGCTATAGCGACTGCCACGACATCGTTCGCGGTCGTACCCGCAAAAGCCACCCCATCGCTCACGCATGGAGCCGTGGAAAAGGCGAGCGCGCTAGCATAGCTGCCATATTGCCAGTGAATCGCTCCGGTGGCGACATCGAGCGCGACAATCGCGTGACTTGCAGGGGAATCGTCACTCGCCGCGCCGCCCGTGCCGAGATAAACGAATGCCGGCTGAGTTGCTGGTGTCCGCTGCGCCGGTAATGTGGCAGTCCCCGACGTGCACGCTGGCAGGGCGAGCACGACCACCAGCCACAGGCACGAGAGACTCGCCGCTGGGTGCGGCCTGCTGCGCCTCACGGTCCTGCCGCCTTCTTGGTCGAACCTAGCCCTCGACCATTTCAACCTGGTCGCTCCCTCCACGGACATACCAGAGGTGCCCGTGTCCACGAGGCGTCATCTCGACAATCCTGGTCAGAATGACAGGCTTGCCTGCCCTGGTGTCGCCGCTGTCACTTCGAGCCTCGATGCGTCTTCCGCAACGTGCCTCGTCATTATGGCACCCGACTTCATGAGTCGCAATTGTCCAAGCACTATCAGCCTTCACTGATAATCCGCATGCTGGCAAACAGGTGTCCCATGCGCCCGGCGTGCTATCCTACGGCCAATGAGAGTGAGTGCTCCGTTGGCGTAGTGGGAGTGAACGCATGGAAGAAGCCTATCTGCTGGGTGGCCATCTCGTCGCGAAGATGCTCAAGCGCGAAGGTGTCGAAACCGTCTTCACGCTGAGCGGCGGGCACATTGCCGCCATCTATGACGGCTGTGTGCGCGAGGGCATCCGCGTGGTGGATACCCGGCACGAGCAAGTGGCCGTGCACGCGGCGGAGGGCTGGGCCAAGGTCACTCGCGGCCCTGGCGTCGCCCTGCTGACGGCCGGCCCCGGTGTGACGGATGGCGTCACCGGCATCGCCAATGCCTATCTGGCGGGCAGCCCGGTCCTCGTCTTTGGTGGCGCGGCTCCGGTGGAGCAGTGGGACAAGGTCGCGCTGCAAGAGCTGCCCATGCTCGACGTGCTGCGGCCCATCACCAAGTGGGCGCGCACCGTCGTCCGGAGCGATCGCCTCGCCGATTACACCGCGATGGGCTTTCGCGAGGCGCTCTCGGGGCGGCCTGGCCCCATCTTCCTCGAATGCCCGATGGATGTGCTCAACGCGTTCATCCCCGGCGCTGAGGTGAAGCTGCCCGAGGAGGGCTATCGCGCCGGCGGGAAGCCGCAGGCTGAGCCCGCACTCATCGCGCAAGCCGCCGCCGTGCTGGAAAAAGCGAAGACGCCGGTCCTCTTCGCGGGCACGACCGTCTGGTGGGATGACGCCGCTGAGCCGCTGCGTGCCCTAGCCGAAAAGCTGCAAGCGCCCGTCTTCCTCAACGGCGGCGGTCGGGGCAGCCTGCCGCCAGACCACCCGCTCTACTTCTCGCATGCCCGCCGTGCTGCCCTGGGAGGCGCTGACGTGATCGTGCTCGTCGGCACCAAGCTCGACTTCCGGCTAAACTATGGCATGCCACCACTCATCCCTGAGAGTGCGAAGATCATCTGGCTCGACACTCTGCCCACCGAGATTGGCATCAACCGTGGCGCGACCGTTGGCCTGGCGGGCGACGTGGCAGGCGCGCTGCGAGGCATCACCGCCGCGCTCGGCAACGTGATGGGCCACCGCACCTGGCTGCGCGAGCTGCGCGAGGTGGAGGCCAAGGCGCAGGCGCGCGAAGATGCGTTGATGGCGACCGACACCGCGCCCATCCATCCCATGCGCCTCTGCCGTGACCTGCGCGACTCCCTCGACCGGGATGCCTACGTCATCGGTGACGGCGGCGACATCGTGAGCTATGGCGCGCGGGTGATCCAGGCGTGGGAGCCCGGCCACTGGCTGGACGCCGGCCCCATGGGCACGCTGGGCGCGGGCACCGGCTTCGCCATCGCCGCGAAGGTGGCGCGCCCAGACAAGCAGGTGGCGATCCTCTTCGGTGATGGGGCGTTCGGGCTCAACGGGATGGACATGGAAACACTGGTGCGGCATGATTTGCCCGTTGTTGCTGTCATCGGCAATGATGGCCAGTGGGCGCAGATTAAGCATCCTCAGAAGCAGATGCTGGGGCACGCCACCGCCGCCGACCTGGCGCCCGGCATCCGTTATGATCTGATGGTCGCCGCCATGGGTGGCTATGGTGAGCTGGTGACTGAGCCCGACCAGATTCGCCCCGCCATCGAGCGGGCCTTTGCCTCGGGCAAGGCAGCCTGTGTCAATGTGCTGACGGACCCCAGCGTGGTCTACAACCGCACAACCCAGGCGGCCGTCTAGATCGGCATGCTATGGCGCTCCCTGACTATTACGCGCTGCTCGGCGTCGGCCCCGGCGCCACACAAGAGGAGATCCACCTCGCCTATCGCCGCCAGGTGAAGCGCTGGCATCCCGACCGGCACGCGCGTGGATCGGCCGCCGCGCAGACGCTGGCGAACCGCCGCATGCGGGCTCTCACCACGGCATGGATGGTCCTGCGCGATCCCAGCCGCCGCGCGACCTATGACGAGCAGCGGATCACGCCAGACGAGCGCCGTGCCGAGGGCTCTGTGCTGGCTGATGCCCAGGGGAATCCGCGTGGGGCATCGCAGCTAGCGGGCACGCTCGCGCTCATCCTGCTGCTGGGGCTGACCGGCGGCTATCTTTCCGGCGCCATCGCGAGCACGCCGACGCTCATCGTCTTTGGCGGCATGGCGCTCCTGCTGGTCGTGGCAGCGCTCTTCTTTGCCAACGAGACGCCGCTGGCCCGTGGCGCCGAAGCCTGGATGAGCGGCGAGCCTGCCGGCTTCCGCGAGCCCGCCCCGCCGCCGCCAGATGCCGCCCACGCCGATGCTGAGAGCGCCGAGGCGCTCCTCTTCGAGGAATACGTTGACGAGGCGCTCGATCGCATCCCGCCGGAGCTGCGCGCCGAGATGCCCAATGTGGTCGTGCGCGTGGCGGATGAGCCCACGCCGGAGGAGCTGCGCGATATCGAGCCGGGCCACACCCTCTTTGGGCTCTTCCACGGTGTGCCGCTTACTGCGCAGGGTGTGGAAGGCGCGGCCACTGGCGTCATCACGATCTATCGCCTGCCCATCGAGCGCCACTGCGGGGATGATCTCGAGTGCGTGCGAGAGCAGGTGCGCATCACTGTGCTGCATGAGGTGGCTCACCACTTTGGGTTGGACCATGACACGATGCCTGCCTGGGTGCGATAACCTGTGCGGAGGGCTGCCCATGTCTCGCTCGGATGTCTCAGGCGCGCCGCTGGCCCGCAAGCTGGGCCTCAGGCCAGGGCAGGCGATCTGCCTGCTCGACGCCACACCCGCGGCCGAGGCGGCCATTCGCGCGGCATGCGACGCCTCGATCCGCATCGCCACCGCGCTAGCGGGCGCCCCCTATGACCAGATATTCTTCTGGCCACGAGACGATCTCGGGCTGGCCGAGCGATTCGCGGCGCTGCAAGCGCGCATCGTGCCCAGCGGGGCCGTGTGGGCCGTCATCCCGCGCAAGCCGGTGGCTGAGCGCCTGGGGCTGCGCATCACGTGGGAGGGCGTGCAGGCTGCCGGGCTCACCACAGACCTGGTGGATACGAAGAATGCGAAGATCACGGATGAGGAATATGGGACCCGGTTCGTGATTCGTCTCATCGCCCGCCCGTCTGAAGGGTAGTGCTTCCGATAATGAGCCTCCCCTGAAGAATATGGCGCCAATACCGGCTTCCTTCCCCTAAGGCAGGTTTTCTCTCATGCGCATCACTCACGTCATCCTCAAGAATATCAAGAGCTATCGCGACCAGCGCATCCCATTCGACCGGGGCACCATCGCCATTCGCGGGCACAATGGCGCGGGGAAGTCCACCCTGGTGGAGGCCATCGGCTTCGCCCTCTTCGACGCCTTGCCCTATAAGCAGGCTAGCTTCGTGCGCGAGGGCGAGAAGTCCGGCTCGGTCGTGGTAGGCTTTCTCTCGGCGGATGATGGCCGTGAATATGAGGTTACCCGCACCTGCGGGCGCTCCTCTGACTGGTATGTCTATGACCGTGAGCTCGACGTACGCGTGGTGGAGCAGCACAAAGATGTCGAGGATTTCCTGCGGCGGCACATGGGCGTGGATAGCTCCGTCGCGCTCGAAGACCTCTTCAACAGCGCGATTGGCGTGCCCCAGGGCGCCATCACGGCGGACTTCCTCATGAAGCCAGCCGAGCGCAAGAAGCGCTTCAACTCCCTCTTGCAGGTGGAAGACTATAACAAGGCGTGGGAGAATCTGCGTGAGTCGCTCAGCTATCTCGACACGCAGATCAAAGATCAGCAGCGCGCGCTTGACGATATCCGTGGCCACACCGAGCGACTTCCCGAGCTGCGGGCCATCCGTGACCAGCTCACCATGAATGAGGTCGTGCTGACGCAGCGACTGCGCGAGCTCGACGCCGAGAGTCAGCAGCTCGGTCGCCTCACGGTGACGCTCACCGGGCGCCAGCAGGCCGCGCAACGCGCACGAGCCGCCGCCGACCAGGCGCAAGCGCGGCATGAGATGGCCCAGCAGCAGGTCACCCAGGCAGGGGATCGCCTGCGCGAGGCTGAGGCCGCCGCTGCCGCGTGCGCCGAAGCGCTGCCCCATCACAAGGAATATCTCACTACCGCCGAGCAGCTCGCCAAGACGCGGGCCCAGGCGAAGGAGCGTGATCGCCTCCAGACGGCGCTGGCGCAGACCCAACAGGTCGCGGCCCGTGCACGGGGCGACCGTGACCATGCGCGCACCCGGCTGGCCGAAGCGGATCAGGCCGCGCGTGACGCCGCCGCATTGGAAGATCCCGTCGCCCGCCAGACAGCGCTGGAAGGCGAGCGTGACCGCCTGCGCGCCGAGATCGAGCGACTGACCGCCAGTGAGGCCCAGCGCACCCGCCTGGGGACGGAGGCCGAGGCCAACCATCAGCTCGTGCAGAAGACGCAAGATGAGATTGCCGCGCGCGAGCGGATGCTGCCACTGGCCGCCGAGGTGAGTGCGCGCCGCGAGGCGTGGGATGGCCTGCGCACGGCCGCGCAGCTGCGTGCGAGTCATGAGGAGCGCCTGGCCAAGCTGACCGCGGAGCTGGCCGCCGCCGAGGCGAAAGTCGGCCAGCAGCGGCAGCGCGAGGCCAAGGCCCGCAAAGACCTGGATACGCTGGAGCAATATGCGGGTGCGCCTGAGGCGCTGGTGGCCATCGAGGGTGAGCATGCCAGCGCCAGCGAGAGCGCACGGGCCGTCGAGGCGCGCATCGGCCATGCCCGACAGTCACGTGAGCAGTCGGGCGCGGGAAATTGCCCCTTCCTGGGGGAGCCATGCCTCAACATCAGGCAGCGCGGCGAGAACAGTCTCGCCACCTATTTCGATCGCCAGATTGCCGCTGAAGAGGCCCAGCTGGCTCCGCTGGTCGCGCGGGTCGCCGACCTCACCAGCCAGCGTGAGAAGGTGCGTGAGCGCGCCAAATGGTATGCGGCCAGAGATGACTATGCCAGTAAGCTCGACGATGTGCGCGAGCAGCGTGCCGACACCGAGCAGCGCCTGGCCGACCTGCGGGCTGAGCATGTCGAGCTGACCGGACGCATCGCCGCGAGCCCAGACGCTACGGTCCAGGCAGCCGCGCGAGCGCGCTATGAGGAGGCCGACCAGGCACGCCAGGCTACGGCGGAGCTGCCGGCCCTTCGCGAGAGCTTGCGCCGCGAGACTGCGCGTCGCCTCAGCCTGTGTGACCAGCTCGAAGCGTTAGACCGCGACCTGGCGCGCTTGCCGCAGGCGCGTGAGCAGCTGGCGGGGCACGACGACGCCCTGGCCACGCTGGGTGATCCGCGGACACACCGGGCTGGGCTGGCACGCATCGCGCAAGAGCACACCACCCGCGCCGAGGCGCTGCATCAGGCGGAAGGAGCGCTGGCGGCGCATGACACACAGATCGCCGCCCAGCAGAAGGCGCTGCAGCCATTCGCGGGACTCGATGACCTGATCGCGAGGCTCGAAGCCGCCGCCGCCCGCACTGAGGAAGGCCACCAGCGTTATCTGCGGCACGAGGCGCTTGCCGGCCAGCATCAGCAGCACAAGCGTGCGCATGCCATCGCCGCCGATGCCGAGCGACAGGCCGCCAAGGCGTACGCCGCCGCAACCGCCGAGTTTCAGCGTGCCGCGAGCGCATTCGACCAGGCTGCCCTGACCCGCGCGACCGAGCGCATGGCGGCGCTTGGCGCGGAGCGTGGCGCCAAGACTCAGGATCTCACTCACACGCAGCAGCAGCGCGGCCTCTATGAGGCGGAGATCGCGCGGGTGGACGGCATGCTCGGCGCGCAGAAGACTGCCACCGACGAGCTGGCCACGCTCAAAGAGATGAAGGAAGAGCTGCAGGCGCTCCGCGACGTCATTCGCGGCGCGGGCCCGGGCATTCTCAGCGCCATCATGCGGGCGATCTCGACTGAGGCCAACCGCGTCTTCGGCGAGATTATCGGTGACCGGTCGGCGCACCTGGCATGGGAAAACGACTTCGAGATCAACCTCAAGCGTGATGGGATAGACCGCTCGTTCGCTCAGCTCTCGGGAGGCGAGCAGATGTCCGCCGCGCTGGCCGTGCGCCTGGCGCTGCTGCGCGAGCTGTCGCGGCTCGACATTGCCTTCTTCGATGAGCCCACGCAAAATATGGATGGCGAGCGCCGTGAGAACCTCGCGGGCCAGCTCCAGCGGGTGCGGGGATTCCAGCAGCTCGTGGTCATCAGCCACGACGACACCTTCGAGCAGGGGCTCGACAGCGTCATCACGCTCGAAAAGCGCGGCGGCATCACCGAGCTGCGCGGCGCCGGGCTGCAGCCGGACGAATACGCTAGCCCAGCGTATCCAGCCGCCGGATGACCTCGCCAAAGCGCTCGATGGTGGCGCGGTCTTGATTCTCGATGATGAGCGTGATGTGACGCACTCCCTGCTCATCGAAGGCGCGCAGGAACTCGACGATGTCATCCACGTCGCCGGCTTTGCCGGAATACTCCTCCGGCGGCTTCTCGTTCGGCGCGAGCAGCTTGGTAAATGTGCCCGCCGAGAAGATGATCTCTTTGGGATCACGGCCCACCTCAGCGCAGGCCGTCTCAAGCCGTGCGCGGGCCTCGGGCATCTCGTCCGCCGACTTGTGCCAGACGCTGCTCCACGCGGCGGCGTGTTGGGCGACGAGGCGCATCATGCGTGGTCGCTTCGCGCCGATCCAGATGGGTGGGCCGCCGGGTGTGGGTCCGCGCGGCCGCAAGACTGAGTCGCGCGCGCTGTAATAGGCGCCCTCGTAATCCACATGGCCCTCACGGAGCAGCGGGAGGATGATTTCCAGCCCCTCTTCGAAGCGCGGCACCAGGTGGTCGAATGGGAAGCCAAATGCGGTGAATTCAAGCTCGTTCCAGCCCGCGCCAAGGCCCAGGATGAACCGGCCGTCGCTGATCTCGTCGAGCGAATCGGCCATCTTTGCCAGCAGGGCCGGGCTGCGGAATGGAATGGCCGCGACAAAGGAGCCCAGGGCGATGCGGCTGGTTCTCTCGGCCAGCGCCGCCAGCTGGGTAAACATCTCCCACTGGCCGCCCTCTGCCTGGTCGGACGTGCGGAAGAGAAAGTGATCGGGCAGCCACACCGAGTCGAAGCCGACCTCCTCCGCGGCGCGTGTCAGATCGCGCACATGAGCATGCCTTCGCACCAAGCCCGTGTCGGTATCTTCCTGGTTGCTCACCACGGCGCCCAGCTTCATTCGTCGGGTAGGATTATAGCTCATGGGTGGAGTCCTCTCGTTGCGCTCATTTGGTCGGCCAGCGTGTAGAGGGAATGGTAACGCTCGGTGGATGCCGCCTGCCAGTGCGTGTGCCGTCCCATCGCTGGTGGTCCCTTGACACTCGCTCCAGTTGCGCCTTGCCTCTATAATGGGTTGGTGTCTCGACTCCTCACCTAAATGCCCTGTGCACATAGACCGCCCGGAGTCGCGGCCTGCGCGATAATTCATTCATTGCATGGGACGACGTGAGGGGGAATGGCGATGGACGAGATGAGTGTGCATGAGCCAGAGACGACCGCTGAGGCTCCGGCGAACATTACCGGGCTGCCGGTCGTGCTGGGCTCAGCCAGCGAGCGCGCGTCAACGTCGAAGATGCCGGCTGCGTCATCCTTGACGAACCCGCCCAGGATGAGCTATCCACCGCTGCCGTCGTACCCGGTCGAGCAGATGGCCGCGCCGGCGACTCCTTCGAGCGGCTCGGGCTTACGCCCCATCACCGACGCGGTGCTGCGCGCCATCCAAGTCTCGCCGCTGGCCAAGCGCTTCCCTCGTAACTACACCATCGCGACGGGCGCGTGCGCCATTGGGGCCGTCTTGCTCGCCTTCCTGATCGAGGCGATCGGGCTGCGTGGCGACTGGGCGCAATCCGCGCTGGCCGCCGCTGTGGTCGCCCTGGGTCTAGCCGCGTTCACCATGGCAGTCACCAGCGTGCGCGTCGCGTTGGGCCGGCGGGGCAGGCAGTTTGTGCTGCTCAGCGGCTCGCTCATCCTGGCACTGCTGCTCATCGGCGTAAGCGCACTCGGCGCACAGCGCACCATCCATGTGGCGCAGGCGCGCTTCTCAGAGCAGCGTGGCCAGTGGCCTGAGGCCATCAGCCAGTGGGAGCTAGCGGGCGAGCGCGCCCCGAATGCCACGGAGGTCACCCGTGACTATATCGTCTGGGGTGACCAGCTAGCCGGCCAGGGCGAATTCGCGCAGGCTGCCATCCGCTATGACGCGGCGATAGGCATGGGATCCGCGAATGCGCCGCTGCAAGCGCGAGTGCAGGCCAGCCTCTACAGTCTATATACGAACTGGCTCAGCCATCCCACCGCCGATCTCCCCTATGCCGACGCCATTGCCGCGCTCACTACCCACCGCACCGCTGCCGGCTGCGACGACGCCTGCAAAGCCGAGTCAGGCCCCATCGAGGCGCAGGCCCGTGTCACTTTTGGGCAACAGCTCATCAGCACGCAACACTTCGGGGACGCGGTCAGCCAGCTCGAAGTGGTAGGCGCGGAGCTCACCGACACCACCTATGTCGCGCAGGCGCACACCCTGGCCGCCACGGCGAACCTCGGGCTTGGCAAGCAGCTGCGCGCGGCGGCGGGCACCTGCAAGCAGGCGATTCCTGTCTATCAGCACTTGAAGGACCAATATGCCAACACGCCGGAGGGCGCACAGGCAACGAAGGACCTCGTCGCGCCACAGCCCGTCACGGGCAAGCTGACCGGCTTCCCGACGAGCCCTCTCCCACGTGTCCATCTCTCCTTTAGGGTGAATCCCAGCTACTTCATCTTCTCGAATGAGTACAATGTAACGCTGGATGCTTCTGGCGTGTTCACGTTTGCGAATGTGAGCCAGGGCTTCTACAATCTCTCGACCTCGCGTGATCTGGGCTGGAAGGTGGACTATAACGTCTACCACGGCTCCGGCGGGGCGGACAATCTCTATTTTGTGCAGGTGGGGCCGCTCTGCGCAGTGAACCTGGGCACGATCACCTACTGAGTGCGTTGCCGGGCGCTGGCTCCCCGCCGCTGGCACGAGGGAGGAGCGCCTGAGATGCTATACCCCGCGAAGCTGACCGAAGAGCTACAGCGCCAGGAAGCCGCCTTCAAGGCGTATTCCAGTCACCATGTTGGGCAGCTTGCCGCCTGGCGTGAGGCGCTGGCCGACTTGCCGCGGCGCTATCCCAGCCCCGCCGCGCTGCGCACGGCGCTCGGCCACAGCGGCGACGAGCCCCACGGCGCATTGCCCACCGAGGACTATGCCCGCGCGAGTGGACCCGGTCTGGCGATTCCCTTTGGGCGCGACTTCACCTCACATGAGGAAGCCCGCACCTGGGCGGAATGCCTGCGCGGCGTGACGACCCTCGCCGTGGACGGGAGCCAGCTGCTCCCCTGGCGCGACGCCTCGCTGCCGGTGGCGCTGGTGCAGGCGGGTCTTTATGAGAATCCACACCAGCCACCCGCGGCCTATATCAAAGACGTGACCACAGTGGTCCTCACGCCTGCCGAGCTTTCAGGCATGGGTGAGAGCGACATGATGGACACCCGCACCGGTGAGGTGGCTGCGTATTCTGAGCGCGTGGTGCATCTGCGCCGGTTCGAGCTCGAGATGGCGACCCTGGTGGCCCGCATCGAGCGGCACGCGGGGAATCCGGATGCGCTGGCGTTCTTCGATGGGAGCCTCATCGTCTCATTCGCGCGCAAGCTGCCACCCGCCTATCGCGATCGCTATCTGAGCGCGGCGCGGCGCCTGCTCGATGCCTCGGCGCGGGCTCGTGTGCCGGTGGTGGGCTACATAGACACGACGTATGCCCGCGACATCGTGACCATGTTGCGCACCCTGCCACCCATGCCGGGGCACGCGCCCCTGCCATCCGCCGAGGGCCTCTATGACGCGCTGCTGTGGGGTGGCCAGCTTGGCTGGGGTGACCGCACGGCAGCCTTTCTGGCTGTGCGTGATGAGCCGGGGATGAGCGGCACGAGTCAGCCGAAGGAGGACCGCGAGCCCGGCGAGGTAGCGTTTGTCTACTTCCAGGCAGCTCTCGACCGCCCGCCGGCCCGGCTCGAGATCCCCCGCTGGGTGGTGGATTCGGGACAGCTCGACCGAATCGTGGACCTGGTGCGCGCCGAGTGCGTGGTCGGCAACGGCTATCCCTATCCCATCGAGGCCGCCGACGCCGTCGCCGTCATCTCGGCGCATGACCGCGCGCAGTTCTACGCTATCTTTCAGGATTTCGCCACTCGCTCCGGATTGCCGCTCACCTTCTCGCGCAAGGCGCTGAGCAAGTCGCGCCGCCGTGTCTAGCGCTGGCAATCCTCCTCGGCTGCAGTTTCACCGCGCACCCGTTACGGCCACCACTCTCGCCTGGTGCCCACGTTGAGACGTGGTTGTGCCATATGCCCTATCCGGTGTGCGCGCACTGTGACGCCGCTATGCCAAGACTGGAGCCGACAGTGGGCGTCGCGTGGTGGACCCCAGCTCGTCGCCACTCGTTTCGGTCAACATCGAGCCTCCAGGAGGTGTCCCAATGGCACGGCGTCCTTTGGCGCGCACACGTGGGCCGCGTGGTCGCGGTCAGTACCTGGCCGGGCTCGCAGCCGGGATTGCGTTGGGCAGCACGCTGCGCCGTCCCTCGCAGCGCCCGATGCCCCATATGCGCATCTTTCAGCGTACGCTTGCTACCACACGCGGCGTGGTGGCCGCCACTATCCTGTCCGCGCGCATCCAGGCGCACTACGACACGTTGCTCGCGACACGCCCACGCTTTGCCCATCCCGCCCTGCGCTGGCACCTCACGTATCAGATATTGCCCGGCCTGGCGCTCTATCAGGCGATCAAGGAAGACGCGGCGCAGCGCGGCTCAACGCAGGCAGCGGCATTGGCGGAGACCGGAGCCACGTTAGAGCGCCTGGATATGCTAGGCCCTCTGCTGAGGCAGGCGCGGTGGCTTCCCAACCTACCTGCCCTCATCCGGCTTACGTTCTCCCCGATGATGAAGCTCTACCCAGCGGCGGGGTGGGATATCCGTATAGAGGAGCAAAGCCCTCAGCGTATCGCCTTCAAGGTGAGCCGCTGCTTCTACCTGGACGTCTTGACAGCCTATGGCGCGCCGGAGCTGACCGCGCACTACTGCCAGCTCGATGATGTGGCGTACCGAGAGTTGCCATCGAGCGTCCAATGGGAGCGCACAACCACCCTGGGACGCGGCGGCCCCTATTGCGACTTCTGCTGGCGCGTGGTCGGCACGGCGCAAGCTCCAGCCGTGTCTAGCTCTGCGCCAGCAGGTTTGCGGTCTCAGCCAGCCGGGTAGCATAGCCCATCTCGTTGTCATACCAAGCTGCGACAGAGATCAGCTGGCCGTCGAGCACGTGAGTCAGTGGAAGGTCAATGAGCGAGGAGTGTGTCTCACCCACCACTCGCGCCGAGGCAAACTCGTCCTCTAGCACGCCCATGATGCCCTTGAAGCCCGCGCTGGCTGCCGCCTCGCGAAAGGCGTCTTTCACCTCGTCGGTGGTAGTCGAGCGCTCGACCACGGCATTTAGCTCGACGATGCTCCCCGTGCGGACGGGCACCCGATAGGCCTTGCCGGTGACGGCGAGATCAGGCCAGATGAACTTGAGCGCCCTGGCCGCGCCCGAGGGGGCGGGAATGATATTCTCGGCGGCGGCCCACGAGTCGCGCCGGTCGCGCAGCGGCTGGTCTGTGAGTGACTGAGTGTTGGTGTAGGCATGGACCGTCGAGAAGAACCCCATCTTGATGCCAAACCGCTCGCGAACCACCTTGACCACCGGGGCAAGGGCGTTGGTGGTGCAGCTCGCCATGCTGATGATGCGGTGCTCCTTCGGGTCGAACGCTTCCATGTTGATGCCGGGCAAGAGGACAGCGTCACAGTCGTCCAACGTCTTGCTGGGGGCGCTCACCAGCACCCGCTTCGCCCCGCGATCCAGGTGGGGCTGCGCGCCGGCGCGTGTCACCGCGCGGCCAGTCGAATCCACGACCAGATCCACGCCCAGCGCACCCCAGTCCGGCAATTCTTTGCTGGAGTCATAGAATGCGATCTCTCGTCCCCCGATGGTGAGGCCCGATCCGCTGGCCGTCACGGGCTCTGGCCACAGCCCATAGTTCGTATCCACCGCGAAGAGGACCCCAAGCGTCTCGATGTCTTTGATGTCTGAGATAGCGACAGGGCTAAAGAGGTTCCCGCTGAGGGCCGCCTTGAGCGCGGAACGGCCAATTCTTCCGAAGCCGTGGATGGCAATCTTCCCCATGTGTGTGCCTTTCCTGTAGAGCAGACCGGCGATAGCTAGATTATA
>DASWAC010000424.1:0-1668 GCA_036391335.1 Ktedonobacterales bacterium | reverse complement strand
ATAGTCCGCGCTACGCACATCCACATAGCTCAGCAGCATGCCAATGATCAGCCCTCCCTCTCATACACGTCGTTGCGCATAGTCTATCGCGAGTGTGGGAGAGGAGGCCGGTTAGCCAGGAATGCGCCGGCGAGGCTGGTGCGGCGGTCGTCCCTGGGCTCCCCCCCCTCGCCAGCCAATGCGGACGAGGGGGCCATGAGGGTGAGGGATAGCCCTCACGAAGTCGAGAGCGGCCGTGCTACCGGGAAATCTCTTGCGGAACCGTCACCGGGCTCGGTGCCGCACCCGACGCCCTATCCGCCGCAAGCGCGTCGCCGCGTGTGGGCGCTTCGGCCTCGCTGAGCCCGACCCATCGCCAGAGCGCGCGCAGCGGTCGCGGCGCCCACCAGTTCCACCGGCCGAGCAGTCGCATCGTGGCGGGCACGAGCAGCCCGCGCACCAGGGTCGCGTCCATCAGCACGGCGATGGCCAGCCCAACGCCAATCTGCTGGATGAAGACGATCTTCGACGTGCTAAACGCAGCCAGGACCACCGCCAGCAAGAGCGCCGCGCTGCTGATCAGCCAGCCGGTGCGCTGCATTCCCGAGGCAACCGCGATGCGGGTGTCACCGGTCGCGTCATACTGCTCCTTGATGCGGCTGAGCAGGA
The DNA here is from genome assembly GCA_036391335.1 of Ktedonobacterales bacterium. Taxonomy (GTDB): domain Bacteria; phylum Chloroflexota; class Ktedonobacteria; order Ktedonobacterales; family JADMIN01; genus DASWAC01. Next base: position 1,020 of record DASWAC010000424.1, on the reverse strand, counting down.
AGACCTCGTAGTCCATCGAGAGGCCGAAGGCGAGCGCGAAGATCAGGATCGTCTGCGTGCCATCTATGCTGCCGTTCGACTGGAAGCCCAAGACCTGTGTCAGGTGTCCATCCTGGAAGATCCAGACGAGCGCGCCAAAGGTGGCCGAGAGCGAGAGGGTGTTGAGCAGGATGGCCTTGAGCGGCATGACCAGCGAGCCTGTCATCAGGAAGAGGAGCACGAAGATGGCCAGCACGACCACCAGCAAGGCATAGGGCAGCGTCGCGCGCAGATTGCTGAAGAGGTCAATCTGGGACGCCGTCTCGCCGTCCACCAGGGGCCGCAGGTCACCCGGCGCGGCAATGGCGCGAATCTGTCGCACAGCGCTTTCCGTGGCGGCAGAGAACTCAGCTGATGGCAGCTCGACGACGACCTTCGTGACATCTCCATTCGCCAGCTGGGCCGCAACGGCGGCAAGCTGTGGCTGTGCATCGGGCTGTGCGTAGAGGCGCTGATAGTCCGCCAGGATGAGCTGCGGATCAACGCTCACCAGGCTCTGGACTTCCAGCACTCCTGGGACTGCCTCGACCTGGCGCACATACGCATCCAGACTGGCGAGTGAGTCCGCCGAGAGCGCATCGGCCGGGGTGTGAATGGCGATGACGATCTCCGAGGCTCCCTGCTGCGCGAAATCTTGCGCCAGCCGCTCTGAGACGACGCGCGCCTCTTGTCCCGATGGCAGCACGCGCACGTCGGGCGTGGAGAACGAGGCGTGCAGGAATGGCAGGCCTAGCGTCACCAGCACCGCCAACACAGCCACGCCCACCGGCACGGGGAAGCGCATCACGAAGTGTGAGAGGCGGTACCACGCGCCGCGGGCCTCATTGGCCGGTCGCGCTGTAGCGGAGCGGCGGAAGAGGCGCTGCATCGAGAGCGCATTGATGCGTGTGCCGAGCACCGCCAGGATGGCCGGCAAGAGGGTCAGCGCGGCCAGCATCGTCACCACCACCGCGCCAATCGCGCCCAGGCCCATGCTGCGCA
>DASWAC010000423.1:0-7860 GCA_036391335.1 Ktedonobacterales bacterium | reverse complement strand
GTGGCGTCGGCTTCATCGCGGGTCTCATCATCCTGATACTCATGGGTCCCGCCGATGGCCCAGCCGTTGTGCCCATTGTAGCCTTCCTCCCACCAGCCATCGAGGATGCTGCAGTTGGGCAGGCCGTTCAGCGCCGCCTTCTGGCCGCTGGTCCCACTGGCCTCGTGCGGGCGCACCGGCGTGTTGAGCCAGATATCGGCTCCCGCGACGAGGTGACGCGCCATCGCCATGTCATAGTCCTCGAGGAAGGCGATCTTCCCCTCGAACTCCGGCTGGCGTGAGACCTTGTAGACCGTGCGGATGAACTCCTGGCCGGGGCCGTCGGCAGGGTGCGCCTTGCCCGCGAAGAGCAGCTGCACCGGCCGCAGGGGATCGCTCAGCAGGCGGCTGAGGCGTGTGGTATCGCGGAAGAGGAGCGTGGCCCGCTTGTAGGTCGCGAAGCGGCGCGCGAAGCCGATGGTCAGTGCGTTGGGCGAGAGGAGGCGCTCTGCCGCGCTCACGGCCGCGGTACCCTCGCCCAACCGTGCCCGCTGGGTGGCCAGGCGCGAGCGCGCGAAGGAGATGAGCTCTGCCTTCAGCTCGCGGTGGGCCTCCCACAGCTCGCGGTCGGGCGCCTCGCGGATGCGCTCCCAGCGGTGGGAGTCGTCGAGGTGCTCGCGCCAGCCGTCGCCGAGATGGCGGTCATAGAGCGCGGCCATGCGCGGGGCCAGCCAGGTCGGCGTGTGCACTCCATTCGTGATGGAGCCAATGGGCACTTCCTCGGTTTCGAGATCAGGCCAGAGCGGGCGCCACATCTGGCGCGAGACAGCGCCATGCAGGCGGCTGACGCCGTTATGCCGGGCTGAGAGGCGCAGCGCCAGCGCCGTCATGCTAAAGCCGTCGCTCTTGCCGGGGATCTCTTGCCCCAGCGCGTTGAAGGCGTCGCGATCCAGCCCAAGCTGCGGCCAGAAGTCGTTGAAATAGCGGTCGATGAGGTCCAACCCAAAGACATCGTTGCCTGCCGCGACAGGCGTGTGCGTGGTGAAGACCGCGCTCGCGGCGGCCACCTCGCGGGCGACGGCAAAGGGCATATGCTGGTCGCGCACCAGCTCGCGGCAGCGCTCCAGTCCCATGAAGGCGGCGTGCCCCTCGTTCATGTGCCAGACCGACGGCTCGATGCCCAGCGCGCGCAGGGTGCGCACACCACCGACGCCCAGCATGGTCTCTTGCGCGATGCGCATCTCGGCGTCACCGGCATAGAGCCGGGCCGAGAGGGTGCGATCGGCGGGCACATTGGGCTCGACATCAGTATCAATCAGGAAGAGCGGGATGCGCCCCACCTGGATGCGCCACACCTTCGCATAGACAGTGCGCCCCGGCAGCTCGACGCCGATCGTGATCTCGCGGCCATCGGGGCCCGTCGCGGCGGTCGCGGGGACCTGGGCGAAGGTGAGCTTTTCATAGATAGCCTCTTGCTTCCCGTCGCGGCTGATGCGCTGGCGGAAATAGCCTTGCGGGTAGAGGAAGCCGATGCCTACGAACGGCAGATCGAGGTCGCTGGCCTCTTTGCAGTGGTCTCCCGCCAGGATGCCCAGGCCGCCGCTATAGATGGGCAGCGACTCATGCAGGCCAAACTCCGCGCAGAAATAGGCGATGGTGCGCCGCTCGGCGCCGGGATAGGTGCGGGTGAACCACGTCTCGGTCGGGTGCATGTAGGCGTCGAAGTCACCCATGACGGCATCGTAGCGCGCGAGGAAGGTCTCATCGCTGGCCAGGTTTTCGAGGCGCTCGGCGCTCGTCTCGGAGAGCAGCCGCACAGCGTTATGCTCGATATGCTCCCAGCGGTGAGAGTCAATGGAGGCATAGAGCTCGCACGCCTGGGGATGCCACGACCACCATAGATTGAATGCTAGCTCGTGAAGACGCGCGATCCGCTCTGGAATCGCCGGAAACACGGCCATACGTCCCACAATCCTCACGGCGCGCCTCCTCTGCCGCCCGCCTATCCCTGCGGGCATGCACTCGCACGCCATTGTACCATTGTGGACCGCGTTTGGCGCGCATGAGTCCCGGCAAGCTGACCTGCGGTCACAACCTCTCACCGGCTGTCCGCGTACATCCTTTATAAGAGGCGCACTGATGGGTGCGCCAGGACCGCGCAGCGAGCAAGACGCATGGATGCTGGCAATGCTCGACGCACGCGAGTACACTTGCTGGTAAGCAAATGGGCCAGCGAGTGCGGCGAATCCCTCTCGATGAAGTGAGGCTTGGCATGGCAAATTCGACGGTGAGCTCGAACAGTCTCAATCCGCTGAGCATGATTATCCACCTGGGCAAGACCTTCAAGCTCATTGGCGCCGTCTATGCGGATCCCCGTGTGCACTGGCTGCCCAAGGTTGGCTTTGTCGGGGCAATCGGCCTCCTGATGGCCGCCCTCTTCTTCCCAGAGCTCGGCGCCGATATCGTGAGCGGCGCGCTCACCGGCGGCGTGGCGGATGCGATCGGCATTCCCGCCGAAGGGGTCATTGACTGGATGGCCTTCTCCGTGGCCTCGTGGAAGCTCCTCTCGCTGTTCCCGGCTGATGTGGTAAGCGAGCACTATAACGCGATCTTCCACGGCAAGTGAGATACGGTCACCCGTGATGAGAGAGACCCGCCCCTTTGCCGGAGCGGGTCTTCGCTACTCGCGTTAGGCTGCCACCATGCCAGAGGCGCCACCGCTCGATGGGCCAGACCTGGTGACGCTTCGCGGAGGCGCGTGTGCGCAAGCGGCGGTGATTGGCGGTAGGCCAGGCGTGATACACTCTCTCTCAAGCGGTGTGTGTTTCCATTTGCCAGCCGAGCGCAAAGAACGAGGACGCAGGAAGCTTCCTCCCTACCCCATCCCCGAGGTGTCGCCATGCTCATAGGAACACGCCCCATCACCAAGCTGCTCGGCCAGGTGCGCTATACGTGCCCAAGCTGCCACCAGTATTCCTGGCATTCCGTTGGCCGCACGAAGCGCTATTTCACGCTCGTCTTCGTCCCAATCTTCCCCATCACGAAGTCTCATATCTCGCGCTGTAATCTCTGCGGCTTCATCCAGCGTCTCAGCGAAGACGAGGCGGTGGCCTGGTTCAAGCAGGCGGTCTATCCATCCACCACCGACTATCGCGCGCAGCCATCAATGCATGGCACGCCGCCTCCAACTCACGGCATGCTGCCGCCCGCCCGTGGAGCCATGCCCCCTCCGGCTAATGCGCCGCGCCCGCCCAAGCCTGGCCCCGCGCGGGTCGTGCCGCCCACGCCGCGCCCACGCAGGTAGCCCGGAGCCTAGAATAGCTTGAGCTGCTCAGGGGGCGTCTCGTCGCTCTTCTCATCAGTCTTGGGCCCTGGCTGCGTGGAGGGAGCTTTGCGCGCCTCGGCCAGCGCCCGCGGAATGGCGCTGCGGAAGTCCTCCAGCAGGGTATCGCGCAGCGATTGCTGGTGCAGCGCCGCCGCCGGGTGGAACATGGGCACCACGACGTGCTCGCCCACGCGCTTCATCTGGCCGTGGATGGCGCTGATCTTCGCGCCGGGGAAATACTTCGCCATCGAGAAGCGGCCCAGCGTCACGATCACCTTGGGCTTGATCGCCGCGACCTGCCGCTCCAGGTAGCCCGCGCACGCGGCCATCTCATCGGGCAGAGGATCGCGGTTATTCGGTGGCCGGTGCTTCACTACATTCGCGATGAAGACACTTGGCCGGTCGAGTCCCGCTTCGGCGAGCAGCTCATTGAGGAACTGGCCAGCAGGGCCGACGAACGGGCGCCCTTGCTGGTCCTCGCGGAAGCCTGGCGCCTCGCCGATGAACATGACCTCGGCGTGTGGGTTCCCCTCACCCGGCACAGCCTGCTTGGTGCCGATGTGCAAATCACAGGCGGTGCAGACACGCACCTCCGCGGCAATCTCGTTGAGCAGCGCTTCCGCTGGGGAGTCTGTCATGCCAGGCACCTCTCTTCGTGTGATGGACTTAGGGGACTGGACGTCGGCGCAGAGCTGGACTGGTAGGAATGGCATGCCTGAAGGGAGTGGCGCCATCACACATGCTCGCCTGCTCACCTTCATTCCTCACGCGGGCCCCAGAAACGGCAAAGCAGACGGACAAAACCTTGCCCGCCTGCTCGTCATTGTATTCCCCAGCGCAAGGCCGGGCAACCATCATTCCCTAGCGGCCACCGCCCTGGTCGCCGCCCTGGTCGCCGCCGTCGCGACGCTGGCCGCCGAAGCCGCCAAAGCCACGGCGTGGCTGCCCCTGCTGGCCGCCGCCGAAGTTCCCGCGTGGGGGACCGCCACGGTCGCCGCCATAGCCGCCACGGCCGCCACCGGGACCACCACGGCCTCGCTGTGGGGGACGGTCAGCTGCGAGCTCCTCGGGGCTAGGCATCACGCCGCTGAGCGCCGCCCGCCGCGAGAGATTGATGCGGCCCTGTGGATCCACCTCGATGACCATCACGGTGATCTCGTCGCCAACCGCGACGACATCCTCTGGGCGATTCACGTGGTAATCGGCCAGCTGTGGCAGGCGCACCAAGCCTTCCTTGCCGGGCAGAATCTCGACGAAGGCGCCGAAATCAACCAGGCGACGGACCACACCGGTGTAGATCTTGCCGACCTCGACTTCCTCCGTGAGGGCGCGGACCGCGCTCAGCGCGCGCTGCATGCCTTCCTCGGTGTTGGCCGAGATGTGGACCGTGCCGTCATCGTCAATATCGAGCTTCGAGCCGGTCTCATCCTGGATGCGCCGGATCGTCTTGCCGCCCGGGCCGATGACCATGCCGATCTTCTCGGTGCTGATGCGCAGCGACTGGATGCGCGGCGCATAGGGCGAGAGCATCTGGCGGGGCTCAGGCAGGGCTTCGAGCATGCGATCCATGATAAACATGCGGCCCTCTTTGGCCTGGGCCAGCGCCTTCTTAAGGATATCCATCGTGAGGCCACGAATCTTGATATCCATCTGCAGTGCTGTGATCCCGTCTGCCGTCCCGGCCACCTTGAAGTCCATGTCACCCATCGCGTCTTCGAGGCCCTGGATGTCGGTGAGGATGGCGTATTTGTCTGCCGTCTCGCCGCTCTCGGTGATGAGGCCCATGGCCACGCCCGAGACAGGCGCCTTGATAGGGACGCCGGCATCCATCAGCGCGAGGGTGCTGCCACAGGTCGAGCCCATCGAGGTCGAGCCGTTCGAGCTGAGCACCTCAGAGACCACGCGAATGGTGTAGGGGAACTCGCTCTTCTCGGGAATGACGGGGAGGAGCGCCCGCTCCGCCAGCGCGCCATGGCCGATCTCGCGACGGCCTGGCCCACGCGACGAGCGAGTCTCGCCGACACTGAACGAGGGGAAATTGTAGTGGTGGATGTAGCGCTTCGAGACTTCCTGGCCCAGGCCGTCGAGCACTTGCTCCTCACTGGGGGAGCCCAGGGTGACGATGCTGAGCACCTGGGTCTGCCCGCGAGTGAAGAGCGCGGAGCCGTGGGTGCGTGGCAGCAGGCCCGTCTCACATGAGATGGGGCGCACCTCCGTCAGGCCACGCCCGTCGGGGCGCACACCCTTGGTGAGGATCTGCGTGCGCACATATTTCTTGAGCTCCTTCTCATAGAGCTCGGTGATTTCCTTGGTGCGGTCGGGATACTTCGCGCCGACCTCGGCCAGCAGCTGCGTCTTCACCGCGCTCATCGCGACCTCGCGCTCGGCCTTCACCGTGTGGTTGCCAGCGGCTTCCAGCTTGGGCGCCAGGAAGGCGCTGATCTCGCCGGCCAGGGCGGTGTCGACCTGCGGGGCGACCGGCTCTTGCTTGGGCTTGCCGACCAGCTTGCGCAGATCGTTCTGCACCTGGATGAGCGTCTGGATGGCGTCGTGGCCCTGCTGGATGGCGGCGATCACGACATCCTCGGGCAGCTCTTTGATGCCCGCCTCGACCATCACCACCGCGTCAGCGGAGCCCGCGACGTCGAGGTCCAGCAGGCTGTTGGCCATCTGAGACTCGGTTGGGTTGATGACGATCTTGCCGTCAATATAACCGACCCGCACCCCCGCGACCGGCCCCATGAAGGGGATGTTCGAGATGGTCAGCGCGGCGGAAGCGGCGACGATGCCGAGCAGATCAGAGTCGTTTTCCTGGTCGGCGGAGAGAACGGTGATGACGACTTGCACGTCGTTGCGATAGCCCTTGGGGAAGAGCGGCCGGATGGGCCGGTCCACCAGACGCGCCGCGAGAATCGAGTGCTCGGTCGGGCGCCCCTCGCGCTTGATGAAGCCGCCGGGAATCTTGCCTGCGGCATACATGCGCTCTTCGACATCAACGGTGAGGGGGAAGAAGTCAATGCCCTCACGGGGCGCCTCGCTGGCGGTCGCCGTGCCGAGCACGATGGTGTCGCCATAGCGCACCATCACCGCGCCACCTGCCTGCTCAGCGACGCGCCCGGTCTCGATAGTGAGCGGGCGACCGCCGACGATGGCTTCTACTTTGTGAATCAATGGGTGTCTCCCATGCCCCGATGCCTGGGGCCTTTGTCGTAGAGGGCGCGGCATGGGAGCATGGGAGTTGGTCATCCCCTGGCAGCGATGCCGCTACCCTGATAAATGGCGCGCCTCTTGACGCGCCGGGTGCGCACGCTAGCGGCGGATGCCAAGCTTCTCGATGAGCGCGCGATAGCGCTCTGGGCTCTTGCGGTTGAGATATTTCAGCATGCGGCGACGCTGCCCGACGAGCTTCATGAGCCCCCGGCGAGAGTGGAAGTCGTGCTTGTGCTCGCCAAGATGCTTGGTAAGCTCTTCGATGCGGCGAGTGATAATGGCTACCTGCACCTCAGGGGAGCCGGTGTCATATTCGTGGATCTGATGCTCAGCGACGATCTGCTGACGGTCCTCGGTGTCCAACGCCATGTGCGCCTTTTTATGCCTCCATCCCGGCTTTCTCACGCCGCCACGGTGGGGGCATCCTCCTTTGAATGTGCTGACAAGCGCTCACGTGAGAGCAGCAGGCCAGCGGAAATCTGGCAAAGCGCGCCGCCTCTATGCGCTGGTCCATTCCCGGCGTGACGGGTGCCGGCCAGTGCGAAGCCTGCGCGAAAACGAGTGGTGTCTCGCGGTAGTGGTCCATCAGGCGAGGGTATGGGTGCCCGCATGGTCTCTGGCTCCCCGGAAGATGCACGCCTTCCAACGGGGGTCCACAGGTTGCTCACATTCGTTTGACAACGACCAGTATACCATAGTGCGGGGCCGCTCTTCACACGGGGCCGCCGGGGTGGCTAGTCGCCGCTCTCGGCGCGGGGCGCCACGGCTGCGGGCTCCATGCCTCGCAGGAAGATCTCCACCGCGGTCTCGGCCATGCGCTGGGGGTCGAGGGTGGCCGTGTCGGGCTGCGGGAACACCTCGTGGGTCAGGATGTAGATGATGAGCGGCCCCATGAAGCAGCGCACCGCCGCGCCCACGTCCATGCGGCGGAGCGTGCCGGCCGCCATCTGGCGCTCCAGATAGGTCGAGACCAGCGCGAAGAGGCGACGCGGACCGAGTGAGTTGAAGACCTCGGCGAGCTTTGGCCGGCGAACCGCCTCACTCAGCAACAGACGCACCATTGGCATCGTGGTGCGATTGTTGAGGACAGCCAGGAAGGCCACCGCCACGCGCAGCAACGCCTCTCGGGGTGGCAGCGCCAGGAAGCTCTCGGGCTCACGGATGACAGCGAGGATGGGCGCGTTCCGCTCGATGACCTGCTGGAAGAGGTGCTCTTTATCCTTGAAGTAGTGGTAGATCAGCCCAGGCGACTTCACCCCCGCCGCGTCGGCGATGTCCTTCGTGGTCGCGCCTTCGTATCCCTTGCGCGAAAACACATCGAGCGCCGCGTCAATGATCTGCTCGCG
>DASWAC010000422.1:0-4738 GCA_036391335.1 Ktedonobacterales bacterium | reverse complement strand
AAGCTGGTTCACCGATCAAGACGGCGCCTCCGGCCTCCCGGTGGCCGTGCTTGGTGACACCGTCGTGCAGAACCTCTTTGGCGCGTCGGGCGCAAATCCGGTAGGGCAGTCGGTGCTGATTCGAGGGCAGGCGTTCCGCGTGGTGGGCACGCTCACAGCCAAGGGCGCCAGCGGCTTCGCCAATCAGGATGACGTCATCTATGTGCCATTTCAGGTGGCGCAGTCCCGACTGAATAACTCGCAATTCGTCGGACAGATTCAGGCGCAGATCGATTCAGCCGACAACGTGAACCAGGCGCAGCTCGATATCGCCAGTCTGCTGCGGGACCGCCATCAGCTGCCCAGCGACGGCAGCAGAGATGATTTCACGGTGCGCAGCTCCACCCAGTTCGTGCAGACGGCGCAGCAGTTCGAGACCACGCTGACCCTGCTGCTGGTGGGCATCGCCGCCATCTCGTTGCTTGTTGGCGGCATCGGCATTATGAATATCATGTTGGTGTCGGTGACTGAGCGCACACGCGAGATCGGCATTCGCATGGCGGTGGGCGCCAGCCGGGGAAACATCAGGAACCAGTTCCTCATCGAGGCACTGGCGCTGAGCAGCATCGGCGGCCTGCTGGGTGTGGTGATCGGCCTGATTGGCGGCTTTGGGCTCACCACGAGCAACAGTCTGCCGTTCGTCATCAGCGTGCCGGCCATCGTGCTGGCGCTCGTCGTGGCGGGAGCCATCGGCCTGTGCTTCGGGCTCTACCCCGCCATCAGGGCCTCACGGCTGGATCCCATCGTGGCCTTGCGCACGGAATAGCGAGAGCGAAAGGGGTGGTAGGGTGGCAGCCTCAGGGTTGGAGCCACATGGCAAGACGCGAGTGCTGGTGGTGGATGATGAGCCACACATCGTCGAATTTCTCCGCATGGGCTTCTCATACGAGGGCTTCGACGTGACATCGGCCACTACGGGCGCACAGGCGCTGGAGGCGGTGGCGCAGCAGCGCCCCGATATCGTCATCCTCGATGTCATGCTGCCTGGCATGGATGGCAACACGGTAGCGCGCCGCCTGCGCCAGATGGCTGACATCCCGATTATCATGCTCACCGCTCGCGAGGGCGTGGATGACCGGGTGAAGGGTCTCGATGCTGGGGCCGACGACTATGTGACGAAGCCGTTTGCGTTTCGGGAGCTCATGGCTCGCGTGCGCGCGGTGCTGCGTCGCACCGGGAACGATCTCGCGCGCTTCTTGGAATTCGAAGATATGCGGCTCGACCGTGAAGAGCGCCAGGTGACGCGCGCGGGACGCCAAGTGGAGCTGACTCCACGTGAATTCGAGCTGCTGGAGCTCTTTCTCTTACATCCGCGGCAGGTGCTCACCCGTGAGTCCATCCTCGCGCGCATTTGGGGTTATGATTTTGAAGGTGACGACAACATCATTGAGGTCTTCGTCCGCCATCTACGCGAGAAGCTCGATGACCAACCGCCGCGGTTGATCCAGACGGTGCGCGGCGTGGGCTACGTGCTGCGTAGCGCTGCGACGGTCTGACGGGAGCAATAGCATGACACGGGTGCGGCAGCGGCTGCTGACCTGGGTGAGCGGCCTCTCATTGCGCTGGCGGCTCAGTCTGCTCTCGCTGGGCCTTTTCGCTGTGCTGCTGGGTAGTGTCATGATGGTGCTTACCGTGGCCGAGCGCGAAGTCCTGCTGCGCAACGAGGCGCTAGGCCTGCGCGGCAATGCCGCCGCCGCGCTGGAGACAGGCGATCCGGTCACGCTCTTTCCCGTCGCTCGCGGCAGCGTGCCTCCGCCGATCGGGCCGGCCACTGATGGTGTCACCAGGGTCGCCCAGCACATCGGCCAGCTCAAGAGTGTGGGTGTGCACATCGCGCTGCTCTCACCCACTGGCACAGTTCTGGCCAGCAGTCCCCTAGGGCAGGCCCGCGCCGATGGCGGCAAGCTGGGGATCATCGTAGCGCGCCCACAACCAGCCGCCGTGCCCGCAAGCCTGATGCGAAACGCGCTGACATCGGCCGCCGAGCGAGTGCCCTATTCGGTACTCAGCGGCGCGGATGGCTCGAGTCAGCTAGTGGTGCTGGTGCCTCTACAGCAAGATAGTCACACGGTCGCGGTCTTGCAGCTCAACGCCAGCACCGCGCCAATCGACCTGACGGTCGGCACGACCAGGCTCATCATGCTGGCGGGCTTGCTGGTGGCGCTGGTGGTGGCCATCGCGCTCACCCGGCAGCTCTTCACGGCGGCGCTGCGCCCCCTGAGCGAGATGGAGCGTGCCAGCGAGCGCATCGCGGAAGGTGACCTTACGCTGCGGCTGGCGGAGCCACCCTCCCACGATGAGATCGGCCGTCTCGCGCGCTCATTCAACAGCATGGTAAGCCAGCTCGAAGCATCGTTTGCCCGGCAAGAGCGCTTCGTCGCGGATGTCTCGCATGAGCTGCGCACGCCGCTTACGGCACTTGGCGGCAGCCTGGAGATGCTGATGCTGGGCGCTGACGCCGGAGACCCGGGCACGCGGCAACGCCTGCTGCGCACCATGTATGCCGAGACCTCACGCATGAATCGTCTGGTGCGCGACCTGCTGACCCTCTCGCGCCTGGATGAGGGCACTGTTGCCTTACAGCTGAGCAGCGTCGCGCTGGGTCCCCTGTGCGCGGAGGTGCTGGATCAGGTGCGCCCCCTGGCCGAGGCCCGCGTGCTCATCGCGCAGGTCACCCCTGCCTCGCTGGCCGTCCGCGCCGATGGTGACCGGCTGCGTCAGGTCTTGCTCAACCTGCTCGACAACGCCATTCGCGCCACCGCGCCGGATGGGCACATCACGCTCGACGCAGCGGCGATGGCGGATAAGCCGGGCATCATCCTGCGGGTGACCGATGACGGCGCAGGCATTCCAGCTGAGGCATTGCCTCACGTCTTCGAGCGCTTCTACCGGGCCGACGAGTCGCGCTCACGTGACCCCGGCCGCAACAGCGGCTCTGGGCTAGGGCTCTCGATCTGTCGCGGCCTCATCGAGGCGCATGGCGGCACGATCACGGCCAGCAGCGGACCCGACGCGGGCACGACCATCAGCATCCTCCTCCCGCAATAGAGAGACGCCCGTCACGGGCGGGCAGGGCACAGGTCCACAGGCTGACCTGGCCGCTGCCCCACTCGACCCGTCACTCGTCGGGCAGAAGATTCCCGTTGCACTCCTGCTTCACCAGGATCTGCCCCTGGACGTTTGGCACACCGCCGGCAGCCAGATATCCCGAGGTGAAGCCCGTCGCAAAGGACGTGCCATCCCACAGGGCGAGGTGATTGGGCGCATTAGCGGCAGGGCCCCCAGGCGCGGTGGGTGGCACCTTTTGCAGGAAGATGCCGCAGACGCTCGCCCCAATCGCGAATGCGCCGGGAGCCGAGCGCGTCCGCAGCCCGACCACAAACGTCGAGCTATCACCACCGATCGAGAGACAATCTTGCCCGCCAGCGCTCGACTCGGCGATGTAGGGCGTGTTCGAGAAGCCAGCCAGGGTGATCTCGTCGCGGCTGGTCACCGCCGCGGCAGGCGTCACGCTACACAGCGCCGCGGGCAGGTCGGCGTCCAGATGGACCTCTTTGCTGGACTCATTGCCGGATGCGGCCACCACTGCGCCGATGGTCTTCGAATTAGCGCGCAGGTTGCTGATGGCGAGCGCCAGCGGCAGGGTGAGCGGCGCGACCGCGGGACCACTGCTGCCCGTGAAGAGGGCGCGCAGCCCTTGATTGAAGGCCACGTGGCTTGCCGGATTCGTCCCCTGAGCGCAATCGATGGGATAGGGCGCCCACTTGGTGGGGTCACGCCCTTGAGCCAGCAGCGCCTTGTCCTCAGCCGTCTGGATGTCGTTCCAGCCACTCCAGATGCCCACCAGACACGCTGCCGGTGGCCCAAAGGCGAGGCTCAGATTCACGATGACTCGCGACTGTGGGTCAATGCGCAAGCGCTCGGGATGCTCGGCAATCGTCTGGATGCCGATGAGGATAGATTGCAGATCACCTATGCCATAATCGTTGAGCACACGAATCAGGCGAATCTGCGCCGTGGGCGCCAACTCGTGGATCTGGCCCGCGATGAAGAGGCCGTGGTCTACCTCGTTGATGGGCTGGTGATTCGGGTCCCACATCTCTGCAGGGATGCCCGTCGGGTTGATCGCGGTGGCTCCGCCGGTGCTGAGGTCCTCGGCGTGGTCGGTCGGGAGCGCCATGTCAGATTCGAGCAGCACTCCGCTGAGTCCGTCGAAGGGCAGTCCCGCCGGGGCACCACCCAGCCCACTGGCCACCGTCGGGTTTCCCGTGATGGGCAGGGCAGGAGGCGCGCACGAGTCGCCGTCGCAGCTAGCCGCCGGCTGGTGACTGCTGCCGAGCTGGTAGCCCGTATCGAGGATGACGACTGTAGCCGGCGCTGTCACTTCGCCTGGGCTAGCGGCCACGTCTTGCGCCTGGGCGGGCGTCAGCGGCGCGGGCGCCAGGCGCGGCGGGCCACCGGGCTGACCACCGTCACCATCGCTGCCCCACGATTGGCCGGTGATCGTCCAGTCTGGCGAGGCAGCGACGATGTTGACCTGGCCACCGGAAGCTGTATTCACTGGGATGGGTGTCAGGTGGACCTCGACTCTATTGCTGGCCGCAATGTCGGGGTTCGGGTTCACAAGCTTTGGATTGAGCGCCTGATCGACCCCGTTGACCACTTGCTGCACCGCGCTATCGCACTTACCGGCAACATT
>DASWAC010000421.1:0-1613 GCA_036391335.1 Ktedonobacterales bacterium | reverse complement strand
TCGAGCACATCCATGCAGCCTGGGTTATCGGCGTTGAGCACCAGCGTCGGCGGCACCGAGCTCACACCAGGCGCCATAGCCATCCCTTTGGCAAAGCCGACGAAGGCATCGCGAATGTGGGCGTAATCCCTGAAGAACTCGGGGTGGTCATACTCCACAGCAGTGAGCACCAGCACTCGTGGATGATAGCTCATGAACTGATAATTGAACTCATCCGCCTCATGGATGAAGAGGCTCCCAGACCCAAGGTGAATATTGCTGCCCCAGTCCACCATCACTGCGCCAAGCTCCACTGTGGGATCCAACCCGGCGGCGACGGCCAGCGCGCCCAGCATGCCGGTAGTGGTGCCCTTCCCATGGACGCCCGCCACGGAGACCCCCGTGCGCTCGCGCATGAGATAGCCCATCAGCCGCTGCCACAGCGCCACGGGAATTCCGGCTTCATGGGCGGCGAGCAGCTCGGGGTGGTCGGGATAGGGGAAGGTGATCGCGGAGGTCGTGACGACGAGATCGGCATCGCGCACGTGGGCCGCATCGTGGCCCTCCGCCATCGCGAACCCCTGATCGCGCAGGATGCGCAGCATGGTGGATTCATCGCGGTCGCAGCCAGTCACGGTCGCCCCCGCCTCGCGCGCCAGCCGCACCACCGCCGAGATTCCACTCCCACCGGCACCCATCGCATGGATGCGCTTGCCTGAGATGCCGTGAGGAAAGAGCTCTTCCAATGAGGGTTCTTGCATGAGATACCGCTCCGCATGATTCCGAGTCTCGAATGCACATTATATGGCGAGATCATCCCCCATTGTAGCAGATGCCATCTTGTGTGAAAGCGCTGCTGGTACAATCCGCTTGCGCACTGAGGGCACGCGGGCATACGATGCTGTGTATCCAGTGCGGGACAACCAGACGGGCACACTGGCTTCCCTCCCCGCGCCTGGCAGGGCCGGGATGGCAAGGGGCACTAGCGGAAACGGGTCAGCATCATGCGTGTGGTCTCTCTGGCCAGCGGCAGCAGTGGCAATGCGTTGCTGGTGCAGTCGGGCGAGACGGCGGTCCTCATTGATGCGGGGATCCCTGGCCGGACCTTGCTGACACGCATGCGCCAGGCAGGCTGCCCGCCTGAGCGGCTGAGCGCCATCCTGCTGACCCACGAGCACCATGACCATACGGTGGGCGCCTGCGCCCTGGCCACCCGGCTTGGCATCCCCATCGTGACGGATCCGCGAACGATCGGCGCGCTGCTGGCACAGAGCCGCACCGTCACCGGCGATGTCATGCGGCAGGATCTGCCGGTGGGTCGCTCGACGCGCATCGGCGCCCTGGAAGTTCGCAGCTTCCCCATCTCGCACGACGCAGCCGCGCCCTGCGGCTTCGTGCTGGCCTCGGCGTCGTGGCGCATGGGCGTGGTGACCGATTCTGGCGAGCTGACCGGCCGCATGGTAGAAGAGCTGCGCGAGGCTCATCTGCTGGTGGTCGAGGCCAATCACGATCGCGAGCTGCTGCTGGCGGGGCCGTATCCCACCTATCTCAAGCGGCGCATCCTCGGGCCGACGGGCCACCTCTCGAATGCGCAGACCAGCGAGGGGCTCCTGCGCCTGCTGGATGACGCGCCC
>DASWAC010000420.1:0-1910 GCA_036391335.1 Ktedonobacterales bacterium | reverse complement strand
CGCCAGAGCCGCCCAGCGCCGATTCGGTAAACCAGATATTGCCATCTGGCCCAGCAACAATGCCGGAGCCATTGCTGCCGGCAGTAGGGATCGGGAATGCCGTCATCTTGATGTGCCCAGTCGCGCCCGTCGCTGTTAAGGCTGGGTTGGGAGTGGAGGTTGCCGTGGGACCTGCGGTCGGAGTGACGCCGCAACCGACCAGAAGGAAGGCAGCCAAGAGTGCGAGCCAGCTGCCTATGCGCCTGTCACCTACATACCGAGCCATGAGTGACGCTCCTTTTCGCCGACGACGCAAGGAGATGCCGGTCCAGAGAGTCAAAGCGAGCTCCAACGTTCCGGCATTCAGCTTCCTTGCCGAAACTCAGCCTATCGCATGCGGGTCACGCTGTCATCACGATCGATCAGCTACACCGCACACGTTGCTCACGATGAAGCGCGACCTTGTCATTGCGCCGACAGGAATGGGGCAGCCTCCACAGAATCCTGACCACATGCGGCGGCACGGGTGGCCGGCTGACGGAAAGCTACAGACGAACGAAGTGAAGCGATCTCGCTCGATTCGCCAGCGAACTCCGACTGCAGTGCCCACGGAGAGTGACGCGTCCGGAGCCCCTATGGCACAATAGAAGGGTGCAGGAGCACGTGCTTCTCTCGTGCCTGAAGGGGACCCCATGATTTCTCGATACACGCGGCCTGAGATGGCGAACATCTGGTCAGACGAGCACCGCCTTGATACCTGGCTGCGTGTGGAGATCCTCGTGTGTGAGGGCTGGGCCCACGAGGGCGTGATCCCCGAGGCCGACATGGCCATCATCCGCACGGCACGCCATGATATCGAGCGCGCTCGCGAGATCGAGCGTGAGACCCATCACGACATCATCTCCTTCTTACGCTCCGTGCAAGAGCGCCTGGGCGCCGAGGGACGTTACCTCCATCTCGGCCTCACGTCGTCCGACGTGGTGGATACCAGCCTCGCAGTGCTGCTCGTCGAGGCGGGTCACGAAGTGCGAGCCATGCTGACCGCCCTGCATGACGCCGTCGCGCAGGCGGCCGTGCGCTATCGCGATACGCTCATGGTGGGGCGCACTCACGGCATCCATGCGGAGCCCACGACATTCGGCTTCAAGCTGGCCATGTGGGTGGCCGAGCTAAGACGCTGCATGGCGCGACTGGATGCGGCGATCGCGACGGTGGCTGTGGGCAAGATCTCTGGCGCGGTGGGCACCCACACCACCGTGTCACCGCAGATCGAAGAGTTCGTCTGCGAGGAGCTTGGCCTGACGCCCGAGCCAGTCTCCACACAGGTGGTGCAACGTGACCGTCACGCGGAATATGCGCTGACGCTGGCGCTCATCGCATCGTCGCTCGACAAGATGGCGCAGGAGATCAGGCATCTCCAGCGCACCGAGGTCGCCGAGGCGTTCGAGCCGTTCGGGGCACAGCAGCAGGGATCCTCAGCGATGCCCCACAAGCGCAACCCCGAAAAGTGCGAGCGTGTGTGCGGGCTAGCGCGCCTCGTGCGCGGCTATGCGGTCGCCGCGCTCGAAAATGTGGCGCTGTGGCATGAGCGCGATATCAGCCATTCTTCGGTCGAGCGCATATCGCTGCCTGATGGCACCACTTTGCTGCACTACATGCTGTGGCTGATGCATGATATCGTCTCAGGTCTGGATGTGGATGCCGACCGCATGCGTGCGAACCTCGATCTCACTCGCGGCCTGATCTATTCGTCGCGCGTGCTGCTCGCCCTGGTGGACCACGGTATGGACCGTCAGGTGGCCTATAAGCTGGTGCAGCGCAATGCGCAGAAAGTCTGGCGCAACGAGGACCACGGCGCGGGCTTCTTCTCGCTGCTCAAGGCCGATCCTGAGATCAGCACGGTGATTGGCGCTGATGAGCTCGATGCGCTG
>DASWAC010000419.1:0-4401 GCA_036391335.1 Ktedonobacterales bacterium | reverse complement strand
ATTCGCCAATGGTGTGAAGGCGTCGGGACGGAACCAGGCTAGAATGAATGCGAAGAGCGCGGTGAGCGCCGCCATCGTCCGGTGCACGCCCACGCCGGCGGGACGCGTGCCTCCACCGGGTGAGAGCGCCGTCGCGGCTGGTGCGGGCTCGGTGGTTCCAGGCAAGGCCGGTGGCGCCTTGGGCGCGAAGGCAATCCTGTAGCCGCCGGTATACCACCAGTCATGGTCGGCGCGTAGCCCTGGCAGCGTGCCCCAGAGCCACTGCATCGCCCAATAGATGAGACCGAGCGCGGTCAGCGAGAGCAGCGTCGCGTTCTCGTCCAGGTTCAGCCAGGCTCCAGTCGCCAGCACGGCGAAGGCGCCGAGCGAGAGGCTGATGAGGAGTAGAGCCGCGCGCGATTCGACAGCCGCGCTGATATACCAGAGCACTGCCAGCAGCGCCAGCACGAGGGCCATCATGCCCCTATCGCCGCCGTTGCGCACCACCGTCGGGATCGCGGCGATGCCTGCCACCACATACCAGGGAGCGGACCACGCGGTACCGCGCCAGCGTCCCACGCCCATGGCCACGATCATGCTGCCGGTGGTCAGACCCAACAGCGGCAGAATCTCAGGCTCGACCAAGGCCGCCACTGCCGCGAACAGCACCGGCACGACATTGATACGCGCGTCACGCTCGATCAAGGCGACAGGGAGTGAGGCCGCCGCATACACGATGAGCAGCGTGCCGATGGTCCGCTGGTCGAGATTCGTCACGCGCGTGAGCGAGACGATCGCAGAGGCCAGTGCGGAGCCATAGAGCGGTGCGGCCCAGCGGCGACCCGCCCAGGCGCGCAGCGGCAGGCTAACCAGCGCGAGCGCCACCGCATAGATCGCGGCGGGCAGGTAGCCTTTGGCCGAGGGCAGCGCCAGGACTGCGAGAGTGAGATAGAAGGCCGAGGCGGCGAGGAAGAGCCCTTGCAGATTCGGCGTGGCATGCCGCTGGATGGCCACCCCGAAGGTCGCGACGCCCACCGCGAAGAGGCCCACGCTGAGCGCGGTGCCATTGGGATCGCTGATGACGAGGCGTGTGCCGACGATGAGCATGCCAAGGGCGGCGGCGGCATGCCAGGGAATATCCGCGTAGCCCTTGCGCAGGGCAAAGGCGAGGCTGCCCATGACGACCATCGCCACCACCGCCACTGTCGAGGCGATGGCATCCGGCAGGTATGCCACTCCCAGCAGGGCCAGCGCTGCCGGCACGATCATCGCCGCGCCGTGCCGCTCGAGCAGCGCGCTGAAAGTGGCCAGCACGGCCATGGCGAAAGAGACTGCCGCCGCCAAGGTGAGCGATGTTGCCGCGAGCCAGGTGGGATCACGGTGCGCCGCGGCTGCATAGCTGCTGACGAAGAGGGTGAGCCAGAGCGACGCGAAGTAGAGCGCGAAGGCGTAATTGCGCCCGAACACGAGGCGCGCCGCGATGGTCAGCCCTCCCAGAACCAGCGTCACGATGGCCGGCACGAGGGGATCCGGCGCGTCGGCGAGCAGGAAGAGCGGCAGGAACATCGCGAAGAAGCCCGAGGCGAGGTTGCCGAGGATCGGCTGGCGCTCCACTCTCCCCAAAGCCAGCGCCAGGATGGTAAAGAGCGCAATGACGCCCGTCTGATAGATGTGGCTCGGCTGGGTGATGAACCCATTGACCGTCTTGCCAAAGAAGAGAAGCAGACTCGCAATGAACGCGGAGACGGCGATGGTGAGGTAGACAGGCCAGGTGTAGCGCTTGCCGTCGGGCAGTCCGCGCACGACGACGACGAGCGCCACCAGCGCCAGGGTGAGTGCTGTGAAATGCGCCGACGCGAAGCCCAGCTCCGGGCGGAGCTGACCGAGGCCGTCCCACGCTCCCATCCAGCTCGCGGTCGCATCGAGACTGCCAACTGCCGCCAGCAGAAAGCCGCCTGCGAGCAGCAGCCCCGCAGGCACACGCTCGCGCAGGGTGAGCGCCAGCGCCATGAGCAATCCCGTCCCCAGCGCCGCTGATCGCGCCCAATCGGGCTCATCGAGCCCGAGGCTGAGCACGGTGGCGAAGATGGCCAGCCCCACCGCGACCGCGCTCACGGCCCACCGCAGCGGGCTATGCATCCGCCCGGCGACCTGCGCGAAGAGGAACTCGACGAGGGCCGTGCCCAGCAGCACATAGACCACACTGGCGCGATCGAGTCCGAAGTAGATGCTGCCGACCAGCGCTACGTTGGCCAGCGCGAGCGCCGCGACGATGTCGGCGAATGTCGCGAGCGCGACCGCCAGCGCGGGGCGCGCCCGCCGGACAGCCGCCACCCAGACGAGCGCCAGGCCCAGGAAGGCGGCGCTGCCTGAGAAAGTGCCCTGACGCAAGGAATCGCTCACCCCCACGTTACCCGATGAGAATGACGTGACAATGTACCCGAGCACGAAGCCGGAGAGTACCAGGGCCGAGATGGCAGTCGTGGCGATGCCGATGATGCGCCCTGGCACGGTGGCGGCCTTGGCGGCGCCGTTGCTATCGCCGATGGTTGGCAGCACCATCCCCACCGCCGCCGCGCTGAGGAGCGTTGAGAAGTATTGTCCTGGTAGCTCGAGCCATGAGCCCAATGCCAGCATTCCGAGGCCGAAAGAGATCCAGCCGAGGTAGGCCAGCCAACTATAGCCGGTGCGCCACGCGAGGAAGAGATAGACGATGGCGGTGTAGAGCGCTGAGATGGTGAGCACCGCCTGGATGCCGTTGACCTGCTGCGCGAGTACCAGCTTGTAGAGCGCGAGCATGACCAGCGGAGTCATGAGGGCAAAGATGACGAGGAAGACGGAGCCCACCCGGCGCACACGCTCGTGCCGCCGCAGCTCGAAAGCGCCGAGGGCAAAAAGCGCATAGACGGCTGCCACGACCCCGAACCGCACGTAATTATTGATCGCGTCTGAGGTGCTGAGCACGAAGGTCAGCGTCGCCACCAATGCGAGCAGCGCGCCGAGATAGAGGACGATCGCGATGGCCTGGTCGGAGAGAAACTCGCGCCAGGAGAAGGGCTCCCGTGCTGGAGTCGGCGATGGATACCCAGGATACGCGGCGAGCAGACCGCCTGGCTGCGCGATGGGGATTCCGCCCGTTGGCACGACGCGGCGCTCGCTGGTGTAGCGCGCGGCCACCTCGTCATGCAGCGTCTGCAGCGTGCTGGCCCCCTGTCCCCTGGCCACGCGGTCATCGAGAAAGATGAGGTATGAGTAGAGGAAATTGAGCTCCTGCGCCTTGGCAGCTGGAAGGCTGGCGTCGGCGGCCGGCTGCCCGCGCTCCGCGAGATAGCGGCCGCGCACCTCGTCGCGCAATACCGTTACGGTGTTGCTTCCTTGCCCGGCGGCGATGCGCCTGTCGAGATCTTGGAGGGTGGCATATTGCAGCTGAAGACTCGCCACGAGCGTGGGATCAACTGCCTCGCCGCAGCGCTGGCAATAGCGTGTGCCGGGCGGATTGAGTGTGCGACAGTTGGGGCACGCGAGCATGGGAAGGGTGGCAGACATGTGACTGTCGTCCTTTCGCGCAGACCTGATATGATCGGCCTGGCGCCATTGCGGATGAGTCCATACCGGCGCAGGCTCTCGGCTAGCAAGACAACCTGGCGTCGCCCTAAGCATACCCGCGGAGCACAGGCTTGTCCACTCGCTTGCGGTGCGGTGTCACGTGCAACACTTCAACGCTATAGGTGAGATAGGATAGAATAGAAGATATCCGCGTCTTCCCCACATCCCTGGAGGATCCCACAGCATATGAGTGAGCCATCTCCCACCCCCGCGAGCGCCCAGCCCACCGCCGACCCCGCGACAGCGCACCCTGCCGAGGCCCCAGTGATCGGCCCCTTCGATGCCACGACCCTCCCGCACTTTGACCTCTCGCAGGTGCGCGATGAGCTCGATGTCGCCCAGGCCGACCCGGAGGCGGCGCGAGCGCTCGCCGCCAAGCATTGGTCCCGCCTCCTCTATGATCCAAACTATCCCTGGCGTGGCCAGGAGCCATACCCCCAGATGCCCGCGTCTCGCAAATAGCCAGCATGGGCGATTTGACATAACATGGCTCCTGATGAGGGAGGGCCTCTCGCCGTGCCACCTGACCTCCCCGATGGCTTGCTCGCTGCCCTCGTCGCCGAGCTTGACGGCCCATCGGTGACAGGCATCGCGCTCGGCGGTAGCTATGCGCGTGGTGAGGCTAACCCCTTTAGCGACGTGGATCTTGCCGCGTTCGTTCCCGACGGCCGGCCCGTGCCCGCCAAGCGCCTCATCGTCCGCGACGGCTATCTGGTCAACATCTCCTGGAAGACCTGCGCGGCGTGGCGAGAGGGCTTGTCACACCCAGAGCGGGCAATCCTTCTCGCGCCGAGCGCGCGTGCATTGCGCATCCTG
>DASWAC010000418.1:0-2618 GCA_036391335.1 Ktedonobacterales bacterium | reverse complement strand
CCCCGGCACATGAATGCGCCACCGCTGCGCGCCTTGACAGACGCGCGGGCGCGTGAGATCATGTCAACACGGTAAGTGGTCTATACAACATACTCAATAGACCACTCAATTTGTAACACACGACCGTGCCAGTGACAAGAGCGGCTGGCGGTGGAGGGTCCGCTCCCCTGTGGACCAATGGGAGGAAGCCGCCGGAGTGCTCCCCACCTATGATAGGCTGTCACGTGTCCGGCTCTCGATGCGAAAGGGTGGTGCGGCAAGGCGATGAGTGTGATCATCAGGAGGAGCGCGCTCCCGCTCTACTATCAGCTCAAAGAGATCATGCGTGGGAAGATCCTGTCGGAAGAGTGGAAACCCGGCGACCAGGTTCCCTCCGAGCGCGAGCTCTGTGCCACGTATAAGCTCAGTCGCATGACGGTCCGCCAGGCGATCATGGAGCTGGTGAACGAGGGCGTCTGCTATCGTGAGCAAGGCCGTGGCACCTTCGTCGCACAGCGCAAGATCGCGCAACAGCTGGTGCGGCTCACCGGCTTCACCGAAGACATCCGCTCCCGTGGCCAGGTGCCCAGCACCCAGGTCCTCTCGGCGCAACTCGCTCCCGCCGATGAGATGACCGCCGAGCGCCTGCGCATCGGCGTGGGGCAGCCCGTCTTCCGGCTGGAGCGTCTGCGCCTGGCCGACGGCGAGCCGCTGGCCATTGAGCGGTCGCACCTCTCGTTCGAGGGCTGTGAAGCCCTGGTGGAGGAGGACCTGGAGCACTCCTCGCTCTATCGCCAGCTCGAATCGAAGTGTGGCATCCCACTCATCGAGGCCGACCAAGAGCTCGAAGCCGGGCTCGCCGGGCCGGAGGATGCCGCGCTTCTGCGTATCGCGCCAGGCAGCGCCGTGCTCTACACCCGTCGCATCACCTTCACCGACCGCAATCAGCCCGTCGAATATGCCCGCTCTGTCTATCGCGGCGACAAATATACCTTCTTCACGCACCTCAAGCGTGAGGAGATCTTCTGACGGCGCCCTCCGCGCCCAAGGAGCCATCCCCATGCCAGATGATCTCGCGACCGGCCGGCGGTTTAGCGCGCTGGCCACCGAGCAGGGCAATCCCGCCACGGTCGCCATTGATCGCATGAGCCCACTGGAGATCGTGCGGGCGATCAACGCGGATGACGCCCAGGTGGCGGCGGCGGTGCAGCGTGAGCTGCCGTCCATTGCGCGGGCTCTCGAAGCCATCACTGCGCGCCTGCGGGACGGTGGACGCCTCATCTATGTCGGCGCAGGCACGTCAGGGCGCATCGGCGCGCTCGACGCCTACGAGTGCCCCACGACCTTCAACACGCCGCCCGGCATGGTCGCGTCTTGTCTCGCCGGAGGTGGGGAGCCGGGTGCCGATCTGCTGGAGGATAGCGCGCCGGCAGGTGAGGCCGATCTGGTCGCGCTGCGGGTGGGCGCGCGTGATGCGGTGGTGGGCATCGCCGCGAGTGGACGCACGCCCTATGTGCTCGGCGCGCTGACTTATGCTCGCGCTCAGGGCGCCCTGACGGTGGCCCTGGTGTGCAGCCCCGATTCGCCGGCAGCGAGCCTTGCGGAGATGTGCATCGCGCCACTCGTCGGGCCGGAGGTCATCAGTGGCTCGACCCGGCTGAAGGCAGGCACCGCGCAAAAGATGGTGCTCAACATGCTCAGCACCGGCGCGATGGTGTTGCTGGGCAAGACCTATGGCAATCTCATGGTGGACGTCTCGGCCACGAATGAGAAGCTGCGCGCACGGGCGCGGGGCATCGTGCGGCAAGCGACCGCGCTCGACGACGATGCGGCGGGACGCCTGCTCGCGGCTGCGGGTGGCGAGGCCAAGACGGCGATCGTGATGGCCCGCCTCGGGCTGAGCCAGGAGGCCGCGCGTGCCCGACTGCGAGCGCATGGCGGGGTTCTGCGTGCCGCGCTGGATGCCGCACCATGAGCGACGACGCTGCGCGCACGGGCTATGCCTTGGGCATAGATGGTGGTGGCACCAAGACACATGCCGTGGTCGTGGATGCGCGCGGGCGCATTCGTGGCGAGGGCTACGCGGGGAGTGCGAATCACGAGGCCGTTGGTCTGGCCCGCGCGGCGGCCAGCCTGCGCGATGCGGCTGGGGCCGCACTCAGCGCTGCGGGGTGCGGTGGTCCGCCGGATGCGGCTTGGGTCGGCCTGGCAGGCATCGACAGCTCGCGCGATGTGCGCGCGTGGCAATCACGCCTGAGCAACCTGGCCCGCCGCGTGCGCCTCATGAATGACGCGGAGCTGCCACTGTGCGCCCTGCCCCATCGTGCTGGCATCGCCCTCATCGCGGGCACCGGCTCCATTGCGCTGGGTCGCGACTCCGCAGGAGCCACGGCGCGGGCGGGCGGCTGGGGGCACACCCTGGGCGATGAGGGCAGCGGCTATGCGATTGGCCGGCAGGCGCTGCAGGCGGTGACACGCGCTGCCGATGGGCGCGGCCCGCATACGGCGCTCAGTGAGCGCATCCTCGCCCACTGGGGCCTGGCGCATCCTGAAGAGCTGTTTGCGCGGGTCTATCCCACCATCGAGAAGGGCGATATCGCACAGCTCGCCCCCTTCGTCTTAGAGGCGGCCCATGAGGG
>DASWAC010000417.1:0-2182 GCA_036391335.1 Ktedonobacterales bacterium | reverse complement strand
CGCCGGAGTGACGGCGCTCTCAGACGTGTCCTTCGCGGTGCAGCCTGGCGAGCTCTTCGCCATCATTGGGCCAAATGGCGCGGGGAAGACCTCGCTTTTCAACGTGCTCTCGCGCATCTACCGCCCAGTGGCCGGACAGGTCACCTTCGAGGGACGTGACCTCCTGAGGCTCAGGACTGACCAGATCGCGAGCGCGGGCATTGCGCGGACGTTCCAGAACCTGGGGCAGTTCCCCCACACCACCGTGCTCGATTATTTACTGCTGGGCCGGCATAGTCGTATGCGGAGTGGGGTCGTGGGTGGCGGGCTCTATCTCGGGCGGGCTGCCGCGGAAGAGCGCGAGAACCGCGCCTATTGCATGCGCGTGCTCACCCTGCTTGGGCTCGAGCGCTTCCGTGATCGGCCATTAGGCAGCCTGCCGTTTGGGCTGCAGAAGCGGGCTGATCTGGCCCGGGCCCTGGGCGCGCAACCTCGCATGCTTCTGCTGGACGAGCCAGTGGCAGGGATGAGCCTCGAAGAGAGCCAGGACCTCGCGGCAGTCATGCTGGATGTAAAGGAACAGCTTGGGATCACCCAGATCCTGGTCGAGCACGACATGGCCATGGTGATGGGCATCGCTGACCGGGTGCTGGTGCTCGATTTCGGTCGCGTCATCGCTCAGGGTGTACCGGCAGAGGTGCAGGCGAATCCAGAGGTTATCAGAGCGTATCTAGGCGAAGAGAAGGCAGACGCGACTTCCTCGGCCAATGAGGCGAGTGCGGGCAAGAACGGCTAAGCCTGCGACATGCTAGCTGCCGTGGGCAGATGCGCGGCGGTGAGGAGCGACCATGACGACATTCATCCAGCTGGTATTCTCCGGGCTCGCCCTGGGGTGTGACTATGCGCTGATCGCGCTGGGGTTCACCATTATCTTCAAAGCCAGCGAAGTCATCAACTTCGCGCAGGGCGAGTTCTTGCTGGTAGGGACGTTTGTCGTCTCGGTGGCCATGTTCTCGTGGCGGCTGGGCTTTTTCCTCGCGCTGCTAATCGGCATCGCTCTCACCGCATTGATCGGCATGACCTTCGAGCGCGTCGTGCTGCGGCGCATGATCGGGCGTCCACCATTCACCATCATCATGGTCACCATCGGCCTCGACGTGCTCCTCCTGACTGCCGTGACGATCCTGGTGGGCGCCAAGAGCCCCGCCTCGCCGGCGCCATTCGACATCTTGAGCGCCATCACCATAGGCGGCGTCAAATTCGGCGCGAATGCCCTTGCGAGCATCGTCGTCACCATCGTCATCTGCGCGGCGCTCTATGCCTTCTTGCGCTACACGCGCTATGGGCTGGCCATGCGCGCCACCGCGATCGATCAGGAAGCGGCGCGAGCCGTGGGCATCAGGATCTCGACGGTATATGCCATGGCCTGGGGCATCTCTGGGGCCATCGCGACGATCGGCGGCGTCTTCCTGGCAGCGGGCGCGGGCAACCCCGCCTTCGACGTGGGGCTGGGTCAGGGTGCGCTGGTGGCCTTCCCGGCGATTATCCTCGGCGGGCTCGACTCGATTCCGGGCGCGGTGGTAGGCGGCGTCGTGATCGGGCTCGTCTATGTGCTGACGCAAGGCTACGAGGCGAGCGGAGTCCTTGGAACCAATTTCCACACGATTGCGCCCTACCTTGTCATGATTCTCGTCCTGCTGATTCGCCCGTACGGACTCTTCGGCACGCGAAAGGTAGAGCGAATTTGAGCGCGTCCACACCCGTTGACTTCCCCCTCCCAGCTGCCGTGCGCCCTGGGGCGCCGCGCTCGTCACGCAGTCGCGCCCTGCTGCTCATCGGTGTGATAGTCCTCGGGCTGATATTTCTCTTTGGCGGAGACGGCTGGGTCTCGGTGCTCGACTTCACCATGGTCGCGGCCATCGCGGCGCTTGGCTTGAACGTGCTCTCAGGATACGCGGGGCAGGTATCCCTCGGCATCGCCTTTTTCATGGGCATCGGCGCCTACACCGCCGCCTGGCTCGGTGGCAGCCCGCCGCACGCCCCCGGTGATCCTGCTGGGCTGGGCCTCTCGTTTCTGATCTGGCTCCCCGCCTCTGGCATCGTGGCGGCGCTCGTTGGTGCGCTGATCGGCCCAACGGCGCTTCGTCTCAGGGGATTCTACCTGGGCATCGTGACGCTCGCGCTGGTCTTCATCGGCCAATAC
>DASWAC010000416.1:0-1747 GCA_036391335.1 Ktedonobacterales bacterium | reverse complement strand
GGTCGGCATCCGCGCGCACCTTGCGGAATTGCTCGAAGTCCTCGGCCTGGAGGGGCGAGCCAACGTAAAGGGTGTAGCCCACCGCGTCAGCGCCCAGGTGGACGGCATCCTCGACGGTGGCGATGCACGGCGAGATGGGCGCCTTGTCGGAGGGGATCTCTGTCTTGCCGTTGAGCTTGAGCACCAGGGGCACTTCGCCCGCGAACTTGCTCATATAGCGCTCGGCGACGCCGACCTGGAAGACGATGCCCGAGAAATTGCCCTCCTTGGCGACACGTAGCTGGAACTCTGGGTCCCTTGATTCAGGGTTCGCGAAGAAATCGCGCGGGCCGTGCTCGAGCCCCTGATCGATCGGCAGCAGCAGCAGGGTGCCGTTGGCCGGGCCATATTTGTACAACAGCCGGTGTAGGCGGGTGCGTTTCCCAATGCTCAGGTCCAGGTCAGCCAAAGTTGGGCGCTTCACGCGCGTGATCGCCATGGTGGTTCTTCTCCTCGGTGGGCATGCCTGATCTGGGGTGGGCATGCTCGTGTGGGCGTCTTCCCGCTCTCGCCATTGAGAGCCGTTGGGAAGTATACCATGCGCAGCCCGACAGGGCAGCAAGCGGCCCGCAGTTTGAGATGCAATGTGATGCGTGACGCGTCACATCCTCGGCGACCGCTGGCAGCTTCGTGTCACAAGTGGTCGCGCGTGGTCAGCCAGTCGTCCCTGGCATACTTTGCCTCCGCGAAGGTCTCCGGCAGCGTAGGCGCACCTGCCACGATATCGGCGCGGAGTGTGCGTAGCGTCTCCAGGTAGGCATCCACGGTGGCGAGGAGTGCTGCCCGGTTGGTGGCGCAGATATCGCGCAGCATCCCTGAGTCACCGGAGGCGACACGTGTGGTGTCGCGAAAACCGCCCGCCGCCAGCGGGGCCGCGCGTGACCAGATCGCCGACCGCGACGCGGTGAGCGCCAGCGCCACGGCGACGAGGCGTGGCAGGTGGCTGACGAGCGCGACCGCCTCATCGTGCGCGGCGGGATCCAGCACCATTGGAGATGCGCCCAGCATGCTGGTGAGCTGTGACACACGACGGAGCGCCATAGGGCTCGTGTGGGCGACAGGTGTGAGGCACCACGCGCACCCGGCATAGAGATCCGCTCGGGCGGACTCGACTCCGCCTGACTCGCTGCCCGCCATGGGATGCCCGCCAACGAAGCGCTCTGGCGAGGGAATGCCCCGCTCTGCCCACTGGATGATCTGCTGCTTCACGCTGGCGAGGTCGGTCACGATCGCATCCGGCGCGAGGTGCGGCGCCATCCCCGCCATGACGGCCGGAATCACGCTGATGGGCGTCGCCAGCACGACGAGATCGGCTCCGGCGACGGCCGCAGCCGGTGTGACGCATGGCTCGTCCATCGCGCCGCGCTCTCGTGCGCGCCGGGCTACCTCCACCTGGGCATCATAGCCGGCGATGGTCCCATCAAATCCGCCGGAGCGCAGCGCCATTCCGAGTGACGCGCCCATGAGGCCAAGACCCATGATGGCGATTCGCGTGAACGGTGGGGATGACGGTTCCATGGCAAGGGTATCCTTTCTACGCGGCAGTGACGGCCTCGCCAGCGAGGGAGCGGCCGAGGGCAAGGGCGACGGCGCGCACCTGAGGCATGAGGGCAGCATAGGCCGCCAGCCCCAACGACTGCGCCCCATCCTTGAGCGCCGCCTCCGGCTCCGGATGGATCTCCAGCAGCACCCCATCCGCTCCCGCCGC
>DASWAC010000415.1:0-6106 GCA_036391335.1 Ktedonobacterales bacterium | reverse complement strand
GACGCTGATCAACCAGGAGGACGTGGTGACCGCGTCCGGAAAGTTCTAGCTCAGCGTGCGACGTGGTGAGCGCTGTCTCACCACCGACCTCGCGAGCGCAGGCCGGATCCCTGAGAAGGGATCCGGCTTCTGCGTCTCTCGCGCCTGGCGCGAGAGAATCGCCGGCATTCATGCGCGGAGCCGACCGCTTCTCCCGTGCGACCGATCACACAGCACACACGGCGTGCCACGGTGGAGTCGTCGAGCCCAAGCCGCGCCAAAACTTTCGCAGGCGGGCCGCGTAGAAGGAGTGAGGCCAGGATCTTCCTGCGCTTCTTCCAGAAGGATGGCACCATGCAACGACATACACTCGAACGGCAAAATGGCATCGTTGCCGGCGTCTGCGGTGGCCTGGGCGCATACTTTGGGATCAACCCCTGGTGGTTTCGCATCCTCTTCTTGTTCCTGATGCTGCCCGGCGGGCTTCCCGGCGTTGGACCTTACCTCCTGCTGTGGCTCGTCATGCCCAAAGCGCCACCCGCGCGCTAGTGCGCCTCGCGCTCAGCCGGTCACTGGGCCAAGCGCACTCCGCAGGAAGGCCAGTGTGCGCGCCGCATATTCCGCCGGATGCGCTGCCAGTGCGCCCGCATGCCCGCCGCTCGGCGTGACCCACTCGGCTTTCGGCTCGTGGGCTGCGGCATAGAGTGCGCGCTCGCCGGAGAGCGGCGTCGTGCTGTTGGCGTCATCCGCCGCGTGGATGAAGAGGACCGCTCGGGGCGCGATGCGGCCTACCTCCGCGACAGGGCGGGCCGCGCTGAGATCGGCGCCGATGAGCGTGTTGACCAGGGCCGGCTCATAGGGCAGGGCGGGAATAGTGAGGGGTCCAGCGGGAAGGCCGCTCATGCGGTCGAGCTGTGGCCGCTCATCAGCCCAGGAGCTATCCGCGACGACCGCCAGCAATGATGGCTCACGCGCTCCCGCCAGCACGACAACGCCCGCGCCGAGTGAGACCCCCAGCGCGGCGAAGCGATGATCACGCAGATCAGGCACACCCCGCAGATAGCGCACCGCACCAAGCACATCATCTGGCTCGCGGGCGCCTAGGCCGATGTGCCAGCCATCACTCTGCCCGCAGCCCCGGCTATCGTAGAGCAGCACGTTATAGCCTGCCGCAAAGAGGAAGCGTGCCCAGGGGAGCATAGACACGCGTGTGCTCTTGAAGCCGTGCACCAGGATCACGCTCGGCGCGTCAGGCGAGCGCACAGCCAGCCAGCCTGCCAGGCGTGTGCCATCGCTGGCCCGAAACGAGACCTCGCGCACCGGCAGGTCTGCTGGCGCTGTGGGGGCGGCGCGGTACGGCCAATTGCCCACCAGTGTCACCGCCCGCACAGCCGGCGCGAGCGCCCACGCGAGCAACACGAGGCCCAGCGCCAGCGCGAGGCCCCGCCGCCACGTCAGCGTGCGCGCCCATGTGGTGAGCCGTCTGGAATGTCCGCTGCCTGAACGCTGCATGAGAGACTACTTTCTGAATAGGAGCCTGGAGCTGGACGGCACGAGGTGAGCCCAGCATCGGCGAGAGGCCATCCGCCGCATGGCGCGCCTCGCGTGACGCGTCACCCCAGCACATAGAGCTCGCCATCGCCCACGAACGTGACGCCGCCGCTCACCTCTATTCGCAGCTCCGCGACATCCTGACTCACCCGCACCAGCATCTGGCTGGGACGACCGGCATAACGGCCCTGGGCCAGTGTGATCTCCTCACCCGCCTGGGCGAGGCCATAGCGCACGAGATAGGCACCTGCCGGGCCGGCTGCGCTGCCGGTGGCGATATCTTCCACCTGGCCGGCGTTGTCCCAGCTGCGGCCCTCGCGCGTCGCCAGATCGAGCACATAGCCGAATTTCGCCCCAAGCTCCCCCAGCAGCGCCTCGAAGTCCGGTGTTGCGATGCGGGCGTGATCCAGCCCTCGCCACACGGGCACGATGAGGTAGGGAAGGCCGGTGGAGACCATTTGCATGGGATGGTCCGGTGACTGGTCGGCCTCGGTCAGGCTCAGCGCATGGAGCACGCGGTCGCGCTGGCTTGCCGTGGCGATCGCGCCGAAGTGGGCCGAGCCCTGGTCCATGCGGACGCTATAGCCGTGGGAAAGCCGCTCGCTGTCGAGCTCGACCGCCCTCGTGGTCAACCGCAGCCGCCAGGTGGTCCGCTCAGCCTCAGGCCGCAGCGTCGCGTGCAGCACTGCCGCCGCGCCCAGCAGAGGATGCCCCGCGAAGTCGAGCTCCTCTTCCATGGTGAAGATGCGCGCCGTGTGCTCACCTGGGTCGGTGGTGGGCGCGAGAAAGATAGACTCGAATTGCCGCATCTCTTGGGTGATCCGCTGCATCAGCTCGGCCGAGAGGTCGGCGCTGTGTGGGAAGACAGTCAGCCCATTCCCAGAGAATGGATGCGCGCTGAAGACGTCCACACGGTGGAATGGCAGGGCGGGCTGCGGTGACGGCATGGGTCCTCCTGGCTGGCACGGCGATGATAGCACGGCTGCTCGCGGGTCTGCCAGCGCGCTGTAAAGTTTTCGCAAAATCGTCCCGCTGAGCCATGGGAATGGCGGGCCGCAGGGCTATACTGTTCGCGGTGACGTGTGCGTGGCAGACAGGAGGCGGAGCGCGGCATGGGCACAGCACAGGGGGGCGCGAGCAGTCATCCGACCATTCTCGTCATCGAGGACGAATCTACCATCATCCAGCTCATCCGGCTCTATTGTGAGGATGCTGGGTTCACCATCGTCGCGGCGGAAAACGGGATCGTCGGCCTGGAGACTCACGCGCGTATCAAGCCCGATTTGGTCGTGCTCGATGTCATGCTGCCTGGCCTGGATGGCTATGAGGTCTGCCAGCGCATCCGCGCCGTGGCGCCGACACCCATCATCATGCTTACCGCCCGCCGCGCCGAAGACGACCGCATCCACGGGCTTGATCTCGGCGCGGACGACTATGTGACGAAGCCGTTCAGCCCACGCGAGCTCATCAGCAGGATGCGCGCCGTCCTCCGCCGCACCTCGCCTGGCCCCGAGAGCGCCATCCCGCAGCGTATCGAGTTTCCCGGCCTGGTCATGCTGCCGGCCGCGCATCGTGTCGAGGTGGACGGGAAGAATGTCGAGCTCACGGCGAAGGAGTTCGATCTGCTGCTCACGCTGGCTCGCGCGCCAGATCAGGTCTTCTCGCGCGAGACGCTGC
Source organism: Ktedonobacterales bacterium (assembly GCA_036391335.1). GTDB lineage: Bacteria > Chloroflexota > Ktedonobacteria > Ktedonobacterales > JADMIN01 > DASWAC01. The sequence goes on along the minus strand of DASWAC010000415.1, from coordinate 2,899 downwards.
TGAGCAAGGTGTGGGGGTTCGACTACCTCGGCGACAGCCGCACCGTAGATGTGCATGTCGGCACGCTGCGCAAGAAGCTGGAGCGCGACCCCGCGCACCCGCGCTATGTGAAGACGGTCTGGAGTGTGGGCTATAAGCTCGACCCTAGCGCCACCGAAGGGTAACCCGCCGGCTGGAGGAAAGTGAAGGCCAATCATGGCTGCGAATAGGTCAACGAGTCAGGCGGTTACCGGGATCATGCTCGGCCGGCCACAGAAGCGGCGGCGCTCGCTCGGCCTCTTTGGGCAGATGGCGCTGGGCACCATGCTGGTGGCACTCACGGCTGTCACAGTGGTGGCCGTGAGCACGGTCGTCGTCTTCTCCATTGCCTTCCGCAACTATCAGGGGGCCGCGCTGGCCACCGAGGCGCAGCGTGTCTCATCCACCATCGGCGAGGGCGGCTATTTCTCTCAGGTGAATGGCCCGGCGAAGCTGCGCACCCTGGCCGATCGCCGGCTGGACAGCGCCCTCGTCTGGGTGATGGATTCCTACGGCCACTACATCGTCTCTCCGCGCACCACCGCACTTACCCAGCGGGTCATCAATCAGGATAAGCAAGATATCGAGCCCGCGCTGCTGCATGCCCTCAATGGCGGGTCGAGCGACGGCGCCCTGCACGACACGGCGCTGCTGGGCCAGCGTGTCTATGCCATCGTCCCGATCTATCTCAATAACAACACCCAGAGCGAGATCGTCGGCGCTGTCGCGCTCACCACGCCGCCACGCGCCTCGAACGCTGCCTTCACCGTCTTCCAGGTGGCCGTCGAGCGCGTCGTGCTGGCGACCTCCATCGCCGCCATCGCCATTGGCCTGCTGGCCGCCGTCGTGCTCTCGCGCCGCCTTGCCGCGCCCCTGCGTCGCCTGAGCCGGGCCACCGCCGCTATGGCCACCGGCGACTACTCGACGCGGGTGAGTGTGCGCTCGCCCCAGGAATATGCGCTGCTGGCCGCCAGCTTCAACGATATGGCGGCATCACTGGAGCGCGATGTGCGGCTGCTGCGCCAGCAAGAGGCTCTGCGTCGCGAGCTGGTGGCCAATGTCTCGCACGAGCTGGCAACGCCGCTCACCGCCATCGCGGGCTTCACCGACGCCCTGCTCGATGGCATGCTGACCACGACCGAGCAGCGCACCGAGACGGTGCGGCTCATCGCACGCGAGTCAGCCCGGCTGCGGCGTTTGGTGGACCAGCTGCGGCAGGTAGCCAGATATGAGGGTGGCGCGCAGGCGCTGAAGCGCGAGCCGTTGCACTTGGCGGCGCTCGTCGAGGAGGCGCTGCATGTGCTGACGCCGGAGATGGCGCGCAAGCACGTCACCGTGCGCAACGGGGTTGAGACAGCACTGCCCACGGTCTATGCGGATGATGATCGGCTGACCGAGGTGCTGCTGAACCTGCTAGATAACGCGACCCGCCACGTGCCCGAAGGCGGCCAGGTGGAGATTGACGCGCGCCGTGAGGGCGGCTTCGTGCGCATTGCCGTTGCCGACAGCGGCCCGGGCATCCCCACCGAGGCGCGGGGACGCATCTTCGACCGCTTCTTCCGGGTGGATTCGTCGCGCAGCTCGGCCACCGGCGGCAGTGGCCTGGGGCTGGCCATCGTGCGCTCCCTCGTCGAGGCGCATGGCGGCACCATCGACGTGGCAGAGCGTTCAGGCGGTGGCGCGCTCTTCAGCTTCACCCTGCCGGTCTACACCGGCGCTATGCCGGGTATCGCGTGGGTGGGGTGAGGCCTGGAATCGGGCACTGACTTCGCGCACTGACTTCGTGCGGCGCGTGAGGTGGGCCTGCGGGAAGCCGACTCCGCGCCACCCGACGCGTGGGTGAGTGGATCCCTCCCACAACACACCTCGGCAGGCCCACTCTTCCCACTCCTGAGCGGCATACCGCTCGCTAGGGCTATACTCCGGACTACCAATAGAGGCACGGCACGGTGTGCCCCCGAAAGTCCGGCTTACCTCAGCCAGAGGAGTCCACACATGCGTGTGGTGGTTTTGTCCGATCACCTGGAACGCCGCGAGACGGCGGCTCGTCAGGCGGTGCGCCGCGCGGAAACGACCTCTGTGAAGCGCCCGAAGGGAGTCTTTCGGCGGTTGTGGTGGTGGATTACCGGTCGCGCAAAGAAGCTGCAAGCGGCACGCGAGGCGGATATCGCCCGCCTGGCCAGCGAGGCGGCGCGGCTGGCCCAGGGGCGCGGTGGCGAGATCAGCTTTGTCGAGGCGCTTGGCGCGCAGCTCGATGATCATTATGTGCTCTTACAGGGCTTCACCCCGCCAGAGCCGTGGCGCAGTGGCGGCGATATTGATGGGCTGCTCATTGGCCCTCACGGCGTCACCGTGATCGAGGTGAAGACATGGAAAGGCTTCTATCGCTACACCGGGCACGAATGGCTCTTCCGCAAGAACCGGCGCGAGGAGTGGGAGACCGCCCGGAAGAATCCCACCGAGCAGGCGCTGGCCAACCTGCAGCGCATCCGTGAGCTGCTGACGAGCGTTAGCCTGGGATACGTGCCGGTGCGTGTGGTCATCGCGGTGGCAGCCGACACGATGAATGTGGAGGTCCACCCACCGGTGGATGTGCCGCTCTACCTGGCCTACCATCCCCATGCCCGGCTCGACACCGTGCTGGGTCCCCGCCACGAGAGCGCCGACCTCACCAACTTTCAGCTCGACAAGCTCTACACCACCTTGCTGGGCAGTGCGGCCCGCCGCCTGAAAGTGTGAGGCGAGCGGGCAGACGGCTTCGCGGCATGCCACGGGTATGAGCGCCTCACTGCCGACCTCGCGGCGGCATTATGGGCGCGGAACCCCGATTCCTGGGGCGCCGCTGCGACGTCCCGGGCAGAGCTCATTCCGGGGGCAAAGC
>DASWAC010000414.1:0-3050 GCA_036391335.1 Ktedonobacterales bacterium | reverse complement strand
AGATCAAGAGGGCATGCGCTACGCGCGAGTTCCACTATCACGATCTCTGCTGCGCTCCCAGGGTGGAGCAAGATCTGCCACGCACCAGGGCGCGCGTGGAGATGGCGGTCAGCTTGCTCAAGGAGTGCGATGGTGGCTATCGGCTCTCACGCGGTGTGTTTCAGCTGCCCCTGGCGTTTGGCATCAAAGGTGGCCAGGTCCTCCTGGAGATCCCAGACGAGCACGCTACGGCCGTGGATGCCGCGAGTCTGGGAGCGCAGCGGCGGCGATGCTTTGCCATCGAGTCTGATCCCGATCTCGCGCGCAAGCTGGCGGCCTTGTTTGATGAGCTAGTCAACATCGCCGAGAGCAGCATCAGTGGCGATTCCATTCCCTGGCTGGAAAGCCTGCTCGTCTCTCGCGAGCCGGCCTTCTAGCGAGGCAGTGAGACGCGCTCGCCGTCGGCGCTCAGGCTCACCAGTCCATCGCGTGCCAGGCGGCTGACCAGCCCGCGCAGCCACGGCTCATCGTCCGCCATGAATGCCGGCTTCACCCGCGGCCCCAGCTCACGCAGCGCCAGCATCTCCCCAGGGCCCAGCTCGCGCAGCGTGGCGACCACCCGCCCGCGAAAATAGCGCGACGACTCCTCGAAGCGCTCAGCCTTCCGCCGTGCGGGAGAGCCTGCCACGGTGTAGGACGCTGGCTCCTCGGCGAGGGTGCCCGCGACAATAGCGCGCTCGTGCCGCAGACGCTCCAGCGCCTCACCCGATGGGAAGAGCGTATGCTCGCCTGTCTCCGCGAGAGCTGCGCAATAAGTGGCCAGCGGGCACTGCTCGCAGCGCGGACGCCTGGCGACACAGATGCGTGCGCCAAGCTCCATCAGCGCCTGCTGCCAGTCATACGCCTCACCCGGCGGCAGCGCCCATTCCGCCAGCTCGAGCAAGATGCGGCTGCTCTGCTGATCACCGGGCCAGGTGGCGGGCTCGATGCCTCGAAAGACACGCCAGAGCACGCGGCGGATATTCGTATCCACCGTTGCCACCTGGAGCCCAAACGCGAAGCAGGCCACCGCGCCGGCGGTGTAGCGGCCGATGCCCTTGAGCCGCAGCAGCCCATCGAGTGTGCCAGGGAGTGCGCCATCTGGCGAGGCCACGGCCTGCTGTGCGATCTCGTGCAGGCGCACCGCCCGCAAGTTATAGCCCAACCCCGCCCACGCCTGGATCACCTCGGCGCGCGAGGCATCTGCCAGCACCCGCAGCGTGGGGAAGCGCGCCAGAAAGGCCAGATATCTCGGCTGCACCCGCTCGACCTGCGTCTGCTGGAGCATCACCTCCGAGACGAGGATGGCATAGGGGTCACGCGTCTGGCGCCATGGCAAGTCGTGCCGCCCTTCGGCCCGATACCACGCGAGCAGCGCGGCCCAGACCTCGGCGCGGCGTTCCATCGCGGGGTGCGTCATCGGGCGATGAGCCTGGCAATACCAAAGGCGGCCGCGGCGGCCAGCCCACCGATGAGCGCCGTCTGCAGCCCACTGCGCAGCGGATGCGCCCCCGTGAAGCGACCCTTGATGTAGCCAAAGATCAGCAAGGCGATCAGGGTCATCACGACGGAGAAGCCCAGGGCTATATGCGCCTCGCCGAGAATCATATAGGGCGAGAGGGGGATGAGTCCGCCTGCGATATACGAGCCCGCGATGGTCAGCGCACTGGTGAGCGCCCGGCGGGGATTTGGCTCCTCCAAGCCCAGCTCGAAGCGCATCATGAAATCCACCCATGCGGCCGGTCGCTGTGCCAGGGCCTCGACGATGGGGGCAGCCTCGGCCTCGCTCAGCCCATACGAGGTGAAGACCTCGGCGACCTCGGCACGCTCCGCATCTGGCTTTTCGACGACCTCTTGCTCTTCGCGCTTGCGCTCGCTGATGAAATGCTCCGCGTCACTGCGCGCCGCGAGATAGCCACCCAGCCCCATCGCGATGGAACCGGCGGCGATCTCGGCCAGGCCGGCTGTCACGATGATTCCGGTGGACGTCACGGCGCCTGTGAGGCCAGCCGCCAGCGCGAATGGGACCGTGAGGCCGTCCGACATGCCGATCACGATATCACGCACGGTCTCACCGGCAGTAAAGTGCTCTTCAAGATGTGGCGTCTGCGGCATCCCCACTCCCCTTCTGCAACGCGGCTCACAACAGATGTATAGGTCCCATTGATGATAGCATTCTCAGGGCATGGTATGAGGTGTGGCCATCTGTGAGCCGCAGAGAAAAAGAGAAGGCCAGCACCCCGCCATAAGGGAGGACGAACCCTGATGGACGGAGTGCTGGCAACGATGCCTCAAGAGGCGGAAAGGATTAGCTCCTCATGCGTGCGATGGCGACTGTGTTCCCGGTGTTTTCGCTGGCATGCAGCTTGGCGGCAGACCCAGCCTTGCCATCGCTATGACTCTGGTTGCCGCCCTGCCCGTCCGCAGCGTTATCCGCGCCTTGCAGCGTGACCTTCCAAGCGGTCAGGGCGCCATTGGCGGCCTTGTCAGCCTGCACCTGCACCCGATGCCCGACGGCATGGCAGAGGTCGGCGAGCGCGTCGGCCTTATTGCCAACGATGCGTGTCTTGCTGTTGACGGTGATGGTCAGCGTCTCAGTCCCAGGCCTGTGAGTCGCGCCAGGATTCGTGTCGTCTTTATCGGTATCCTTGGCGTCGTGCTCAGCGCTCTCACTGGCCTTGGTCACGGTGATGCGCGTCGAGTTGGTAGGGCAGCTCTTGATGCTGGCCAAGACGCCCTCAATCGAAACTGTGTGGGGATGATCGCCGTTATTCGAATCGCTCTTCCCCTGGTCGCCAGACTTGTCGGACTGGGTGCCAGAGTCATTGCTATGCGCGAATCCCGGCGTCTGGATCGAGCCCAGGTGCCCAGTCGTAGCGGCCACCGCCGCGGCGGTGCCGCCGCCGACCAGCACGGTGCCCAGCGCGGCAAGTGCGATCTTACTCTTGACGATGGTCGTGAGCGTGGTTGCCATTCCCGACATAGTGGTATTTCCTCCATACGAAAAGGGGATAGCGCGATGGCCCCCGAAG
>DASWAC010000413.1:0-2746 GCA_036391335.1 Ktedonobacterales bacterium | reverse complement strand
ATGTGGGCTCCAGACATCTATGAGGGCTCACCAACGCCATCTACGCTCTTCTTCTCGGTAGGCTCGAAGGCGGCCGGCTTTGCCGCGCTGCTGCGGGTCTTCGCCTATGGCGGGCTCTCGGGCTATTCCGGCAATTACCTCTGGGTGGTCGTCGCCATCGCCGCCGCGCTCACCATGACCGTGGGCAATGTCGTCGCGCTGCTGCAATCCAACATCAAGCGCATGATGGCCTATAGCAGCATCGCTCAGGCGGGCTATATCCTCGTGGGCTTCGCGGCCCTGCTCATCAATAACTCTGCCATTGGCAATCTGGGGATGCTCATCTTCATCGCGGTCTATGTGGTCACGAATATCGGCGCGTTCGCGGGAATCATCGCGCTGGCCGACGCCACCGGGCAAGAGAAGGTCCGCGATTTCGACGGCTTTGGCCGCCGCGCGCCGTGGATGGCGGCCGGCATGGCGCTGTGCTTGCTCGCGCTGGCCGGCATCCCCCCGATGGCGGGCTTCCTGAGCAAGCTCTTCATCTTCCTCGCGGCCTGGGGGCAGGGATCACTGATGACGCTGCTCGTCGTGATCGGCCTCATCAACAGCGCTATCGCACTCGTCTACTACACGAATATCGTGTGGCGCATGTATACGGCTGATCCGGTGAAGAATGAGAAGATTCAGGTCTCTGGCGCAGTGCAGCTGACGATGCTCATCTCGGTGGTAGGCATACTGGCGCTCACCGTCTTCTTCAGCGTCTTCCTCACCGCTACCGGAGGCAGCGCGACCAGCCTGCTGCCCCACTAGGCCGCCATGGACCACTCCGACCACGTCGCCCTGCTGCGCGATGGCGTGCTCACCGGCGACACCGCCTCATCTGACGCGGCGTGGGCTGACCTGGGCTCCGGCGGGGGCGCGTTTACGCTTGCTCTGGCCGACCTCCTCGGCCCCGGCGCGACGATCATCTCGGTGGATCGCGATACGCGTGCCCTGGCGGAGCAGCGTGCGCTCGTCGCGGCGCGCTTTCCCCAGACGCGGCTCACGCAGATCACCGGCGACTTCACACGTCCGCTGGGGCTGTCGAGCCTGGACGGCATCGTGATGGCCAACTCACTTCACTTCGTGCGCGACAAGGCCCCCGTGCTGGCCCTGGCGCATGGATACCTGCGCCCTGGCGGGCGGCTCATCCTTGTGGAATACAACGCCGACCGGGGGAATCCCTGGGTGCCCTGGCCGATGGCCTTCCCCACATGGCAGCGCATCGCCACCGGCGCGGGCTTCAGCATGCCGCGCCTGCTGGCGACCCGTCCGAGCCGCTTCCTCCGCGAGATCTATTCTGCCGCCTGTGAGCGCGAGATCACGTGAGAGATTGGGCCGAGCCTGGCTGCGTTTTAGCAGGCCGCACCTAGCCGCACAGTCGCACTCGTGGCCGTCACCGCTGGCCGAGGCGCTGCTTGCGGCAAGGCGGGGCAATAGGGTATGCTAAGGGCCGCCGTGCGCCAGCCGCGAAGAAGCGCGCGGACTCGCGCGAGAGGAGCCCCGCCGTGGCGATGGACCAGGACGTGAATGACGCGTTGCTGGCGACCAGCCGCACCTTCTTTCTCCCGATCTCACAACTCCCCGACGGCTTGCGTCAGGCTGTGGCTGCCGCCTATCTCTGCATGCGCGCGATAGACGAGATCGAGGATCATCCCACATTGAGAAGCAGCGAGAAAGCACGTGTGCTGCGCCAGGTGAGCCGGTTCTTCCAGGCGCAGAGTGATGTCGCACACTTCGCGGCGGACGAGCTGACGGCGATCCTGCGCACACCCGCGCTCGATTTACCCCCGGTGACACGTCGCCTGGCCGACTGGGCCTGCTATGTGCCCGCGCCTATCGCGCCGCGCGTCTGGGATGCCACCGCCGCCATGGCCGACCGGATGGCGCACTGGTCCGTGACTCACTGGCGGGTGCGCACGGAGGCCGACCTGGATCGCTACACGTATGGCGTCGCGGGCGCGGTGGGACTGCTGCTCTGCGATTTGTGGGCCTGGCACGACGGCCAGCAGATGGATCGCGCCGCCGCGATTGCCTTTGGGCGCGGACTGCAAGCGGTCAACATCGCACGTAACCAGGCTGAGGACGCCGCCCGTGGTGTGAGCTTCTTCCCGCGCGGCTGGGACCTCGCACGGATGCACGCTTACGCGCGCCAGCATCTGCAGTTCGCCGCTGGCTATGCCCGTGACGACGCGCCCTATGCCTTCGCGGCGCTGATGCGCGTCCCACTAGGGCTGGCGCTGGCGACCCTCGATGCGCTGGAGCAAGGCCGCGAGAAGCTTACCCGAGAGGAAGTCATGATGATCGTGGCGGGCGTGTAATCCACCACTTCGCTGAGCTCTTGGCCGTTGCAGCCCACCATAGGCAGCCTCGAACTGCCCATCTTCGCCGGCGAACTGATAGGTGCGCCGCCCCATGAGCACCGCGCCAGTAGTCCTAATCATCTCATCGGCGACGACATTTGGGCCGACGTTAGCGGTACATCCCATCCATCTCACCGTTAGGGCCAGCCATGAAGCCATCGAGCGTGATCGTGGCATGGATAATGACTTTGCTCATAGTGGCCTCCATTCCTTGAGAGAATGGTTCGGTATGGCTAGCCCAATACCGGCAGCTTGGGGCGCACCTCGAAGTGGAGCAGCGCATGTGCCTCGCGCAGGGCGCGCTCCGCTTCCGCCGGTGTATCCGCTCGCGAGAAGATGAAGCCGAGGTAGCTGGAGCCTTC
>DASWAC010000412.1:0-3769 GCA_036391335.1 Ktedonobacterales bacterium | reverse complement strand
GGGATTATTCGTTTGATAGTCGGCCAGCAATGTGGCCACATTCGTCTTGCCCATGAGAACGCCCCCAGCGGCTTTGAGTCGCGCGGTGACTGTGCTATCTTCCCGGGGCACATGATCGAGTGGCGGGAAGCCGCTCGTTGTGCGCATGCCAGCCGTCGCGTGGGCATCTTTGAGGGTAAAGGGCACGCCATGCAGCGGCCCCCACAGCTCTCCACGCGCCAATGCCTCATCGGCGGCGCGTGCCCGCTCGCGCGCGTGCTCGGCATCCAGCGTCGTGATAGCGTTCAGGGTGGGGTTGTGCGCGGCAATCTGCGTCAAATGCGCTTCGAGCGCTTCGGTGGCCGAGATGTGACCCAGCCGGATCGCAGCAGCCAGGTCCGTCGCGCTGGTAAAGACCATCTCCATGGCAAATCCCTTCTTATCGCATTCTCTTTATAGGCCCATGGCATATAACCTTCAACATCTTCAGTTGAGAGGGATGCGCCCGCTATAGCTCAGGATTCTCCGTCTCGTGCCACGCGGCGGAAACGTCATTTCTCGCAGCACACATCCCAGGCCAGCAGATCCACGAGCAGCTTGCCGATGTGGCCCGCCAAGGAGCGACAAGGCCGGCCACGAGCGATCTGCGCGCGAGGGGCGCTTACCCTTCGGTGTGGATGCCCGACTCCGCGATCTCGGCGAGGGCCTGCTTGCCACGTGCGGTGAGGGCCTGCTCCCATTTCTTGCCGTGGGGCTCTAGCAGGTCGAGCAGGGATTGCGTCACGTAATAGTTGCGATACCACTTGTGGTTCGCGGACACGATATGCCAGGGGGCGCGCTCTGTGCCGCACTGGCTGATGGCTTCGCTATAGGCCTCCTGATAGGCGTCCCAATAGGCGCGCTCCTGCCAGTCGCTCAGGGCCAGTTTCCAGGCGGCCTTCGGGTCGTGCTCGCGGTCGAGGAAGCGCTGGCGCTGCTCATCCTTCGAGATATGGAGGAAGAACTTGATGATGAGGGTATTATTCTCGGTCAGCATGCGCTCGAACTCGTTGATCTGCTGGTAGCGCGCTTTCCAGATATCGCGCTGCACCATCTCATGCACACGCACGATCAACACATCCTCATAGTGCGAGCGATTGAAGATCGAGACATAGCCCCGGCCTGGCGCGTACCTGTGCACCCGCCACAGGAAATCGTGATCCAGCTCTTCCTCGGTGGGAGCCTTGAAGCTGTAGGCGTTCGTGCCCACGGGATCGAACGATTGGAAGACATGCCGGATCGTGCCGTCTTTGCCTGCCGCGTCCATGCCCTGCAAGACGACCAGCAGCCCGTGGGTCTTGGCGCCATAGAGCAGATCTTGCAGACGGTCGAGCCGCGCGGTCATGTCCGGCAGCTTCGCCTCGGCATCGGCGCGTGAGATGCCATTCGTCTCAGCGGGATCATAGTCGTTGACATTGATCTTCTTTCCGCCGGTGATGACACGCTTGTGCTTCTCATTGGCCATGCGCGCCTGCCTTTCGCGGCTTCGCCGGTTTTTCCGGTGGCAGCCACATCAGATAGGCCAGCTCGTGATGCTCGGTGAAATCCTGCTGGTGATAGTAGGCCAGAGCCGGCGCGTGGCGCATCGTCAGCAGGGCGATGCCAAGGCCGTGTTGGCGCTCGACCCATTTCTTGACAGCGGCCATGAGCTTGGTGGCCAGCCCCTGGCGCTGGTGCGCGACGGCGACGAAGAGGTCCTCCATGAAGAAGACACTGCCGCTCAGTGCGGGCTTCATGTAGCCGGTGAGCACACCGATGAGCTCGCCAGCTTCGATGGCGACCCACCCATAGAAGCCAGGGGTGCCGGAGCTCTGCTTAAAGTGCGCCAGGGCGGCCGCGTGGGGCCAGTCCTCATGCCAGGGCGGCTGGGCATAGACGCGGATGTAGAGATCCACACAGGCGGCGAGATCGTCAGCGGTGAACGGGCGAATGCTCATCAGGTCACCTGGCCTTCTGGTGCTGTTGGGCGAATCGGGGTAAGAGACGTCATAGCGCGCCGCAGGGTATGGACACTCACCAGTGGAGACAGGGTGAGGCGGTGGTCTCTCTCATTGTACCCAATCGGCGACATACCAGTCCGGGCTCGGCATCCCACTGGCCCTGGCCGCCGCGACGAAGGCCGCGCCATCGTATGGCGCGCGGCACAGCCGCACGTCGAGCGCACCACCGGCTCCTGCCTCGATCAGCGCGTATTCCGCCCACGCGGGATTCCGCACCGGCTCAAAGGGTGGCAGCGCGTCGAATGGGAGCCCGATGCTGCCGGGATTGATGATGAGCGCGTTGCGGTAACGGCGCAGCATCTGCTGGTGCGTGTGCCCGCCCACGAAGATGGTCGCGTCGTGGCTGCCCAGCCAGGTGTCCAGCTCGGTCGCGCCGGTCGTGGGCGTGATCTGGTCGTGGTACGACCGTGGCGAGCCGTGATAGCACAGCAGCTTCCCCTCGGGCAGGGCCAGCTCATAGGTGGGCACGAACGTCTCCATGAAGGCGCGCTCATCCTCGGCAAGCGTCTCGTGACACCAGCGAGACAGCGCCGCGAACTGCGCCATATCGCCCGTTTCGGCGGCTGCGGCGGGGTGCAGCACCTCGTCATCCACATTGCCACGCACGATGGGGCAGCCGAGCGCGCGCAGCCGGGCGAGCACCTCGCGCTGCTGGGGTCCGCTGCTCACATCACCCAGGCAGATGGTGTGGTCTGGGGCAAATGGGGTAATGGCGGCCAGCGCCGCATCCAGGGCGACGGCATTCGCGTGGATGTCACTGATGAGGGCGATGCGCATGGTAGTGTCCCTTCTCGTTCTCCCATGCTCAGATGATAGCAAGGCGCTGCTTCCTACCGCCCTCTACGCGGTCACCGTGTGCGGCCCCACGATGAAGTGCGCCCCAGCCGGAGCCAGGGCGCACAGAGACGCCGCGCTAGACGAGCCGACGCGGCGGATGAGGGGACTGTCGCGAGCTATGGCTGCTCAGGAGCCTGCTCGACGGTGAGCACGGCCATCACGTCGGGATGCTCACGGTTGAGCCGCAAGTTCTCGCCGTTTTCCGGGTCGGGCGTCGAGATGAGGATGCTCTTGTCGATGCACTCGCCAATCAGGTCGCGTGCGGAGTCGCGGTTGAGGCGCCCACGGAAGCGGTTCTTCGGGTTGTACTCATTCCCGATGAAGTTCGCGATGCCGGGGATCGTGCGCCACGACCAATGCCGGTCGATATAGTCGAGGAACTGGATGAAGCCGGGCTCCTCGGCACTCACCGGCCCGAGCGACGCATATGACTGCGCGGGCGGCACCGGATAGCGGTAATATGAGCCGCTATTATTCGAGAGATAGGCGCCGCTGCTGCCCGGTGGCAGGGGTCCACCCAGGGGGATGAACTGGTCGGCGGCTCGCAGCAGGTCGCGGCTGACGGCCCCCGGCACGCCCACGATGATGACGCGCTTGTTCAGGCGCAGCTTCAGGCGGGCGCAGATGCGGGTGAAGTCGCGGTCACCACTCATCAGCACATAGGTGTGGATGCTTGGGCGGTCAAAGACCGTCTCGATGATATCCATGAGCACGTTGAGGTCCACAGTGCTCTGGGTGGACGTCTGCGTCGAGAAGTAGCCACCGCCGTTGTAGCCGTTGTTGTCATAGCGCTGACCGCGATCGCCGGCGCCTTCGTCCGAGCCGTCCACCGTCTCGCTGTCCAACGCGGTGGCATCCTGATCGTCGAGGGAGCCCTGGGCCATCATGCCGTCGCGCTCCATCTCATCACGCGA
>DASWAC010000411.1:0-1560 GCA_036391335.1 Ktedonobacterales bacterium | reverse complement strand
AGATCCGCCCTTCTTCGCGCAGGATATAAGCCCACCAGCCGGGCGCCTCATCACCAGTGTGGATGGCGGGCTCACGTGGCGGCTCGCCGATGGTGGGCTGCCCACCACGGTCGGCATCATGGACTACGCCCCCGCGCTCACTGGCAGCGCTGTCTATGTGGTGACAGAGGGTATCGAGAGCTTCAACGCGCAGGCCTGCTGCATGCCGCCCGCACATGCGAAGCTCTGGCGCAGTGACGATGCCGGCGCGCACTGGAGCTTCGTGGCCGTGTGGCCGCTCACCTCGTTTGGCGCGCCACTGGCTGTGCCTCAAGCTGGCAGCGCGACGCCACTCCTCTATACCGGTCCCGACCCCTCTAACAAGAGTCAGCCTGTCGGGCTGCGGGTCAGCGCCGATGGCGGCCTCACCTGGCAGATTGCGCCGACCACTGACCTCGATCCCCGCGTAGCCACCGGCATGGAGAGCGGCATCAAGGGTGTGCTGCCCGATGGCTCGGTGATCGTGAGCTTCGAGGGTCGCACTGGCAACACCGGCGCGCTCTATGCCTGGAAGCGCGGCGCATCCGGCTGGCGGTTTCTCGCCTCGAAGCCGCCACGCGCCACGACGATCGATCAGATCTACGTGCGGCCGGTGCCGGACGGGCATGGGAACATCCTGCTCGCGCACTTTCAGACGTATGATGGCGCCGGCGTCGCGAGTGTCACCTTGCCTGGGTGAGCGTAGCCGCTCCGCACACATGAGCGATCGGCGACCGGCTGCGCGCGGCGCTAGCTAGCCTCAGGGCGACTCTCTGGCTTGCTCTCGGGCTCGCGCAGCCACAGTGCTCGGACGAGGGCCAGTGCGGCTCCATGCAGCCGTGGCGCTGCCGGCGCCGCATCGCGCGTGACGCGCTCACCTGCGTGACTCATCGTCGTTCAACTCCTCACCCCTCTGGCCAGTGCCGGTCGTCTCGCGCGGCTCCCATAGCTCGTGAGAGGATGATAGCAGCGAGAGCGTCCGCTAATCGTTACGAAGCGCGGCGAAGGTGATTCTTTGCGCCAGAGCTCTTGCCACGTGGGCAGCCGGCCTGGGCATCCTGCCGCTACGCGGTGGGCTCAGGCTCACTCGTGTTGAAGACCAGTGTTCCCGCCGCGCCACGGGCGACCACGAGCACCAGCGGCGTCTCGCCCAGCGCCTCCTCCTGGTGAATCGCGCCGGCGGCCACTTCGAGGAAGTCACCAGGTCCCACTTCTGCCTGCTCCTGCCCTCCGGGACCCCAGGAGAATCGCGCCCGTCCGCTCACCACATAGATCCCGCTCACACACTCTCCGTGATGGTGCCAGCCCGAGACCCCACCAGGCGGCGTGGTTACCAGGCCCATCCAGAGCTGGGGTCCGGTGGCCCCTTCCCGTGGCTCGATTGCCGCTTCCCGACGCATATTCGTGGTCTGTGCGGTGCTCAGCGTGCGCTCATCCGCTCGGATGATGCGTACTCCTGCCATGGTCGGACCTCTTTCCACTCAGGGTTCCTCATGCCACTCCCCCCAGCGTATCCTCCCTGGTGAGGGAGCCGGAGCCAGC
>DASWAC010000410.1:0-2774 GCA_036391335.1 Ktedonobacterales bacterium | reverse complement strand
CGCCATGCACGCGAAACCTCATCCGCACCACCGGGTGGATCGCGAGTGCGCTGCTGGCGCGCCAGGCGGGCGTCTATGTGGGACGCAAGCGCGACGTGACGTGGCTCTATCGCCAGCATCTTGGCGACGAGTGGGCTGACTATCTCGATGCGCTGCATCAGGAGTGCCTCGAAGCCTGGCACTACCTGATTCCCGAGGCACCCGCCGAGCGGGCGCGCCTGCGCGCACTGTCTCGCCGTGCCCGCGACTTCGAGCGATTCTTCTTGGCCAGCTATCGCGCGTTTGTCCTCGAAGAGCTCCACAGCGCCGACCCGGCGGCAAGGGCCGAGGCCCTCCGCATGCTGCGCATGACCCCGCTGCGCGACGCTGAGATCGAGATGCTGGCAGCCGAAGCGTGAGCCGGCGACTCGCGCCACCCGGCCAGGTCACTCGTCCTGGCTGCCGCCGTCGCCGAAGCCGTGCAGCTCATGGCGCGGCTCGCGCAACATCAGATCCGTCACCGCCTCGGTCACATCTTTTCCCTCGAAGAGCACACGAGCAATCTCGCGCGTCACCGGCATCTCGACGCCCAGCGATTCCGCCAGCTCCAGCGCTGCCTGCGTGGTCGTCACGCCCTCGGCCACCGATTTGCGCTCAGCCAGCACCTCATCGAGGTTGCGGCCCTCCGCCAGGGCGAGCCCCAGGGTGCGATTGCGGCTAAGTGGGCTGCTGCATGTCGCGATGAGGTCGCCCAGGCCCGAGAGCCCTGCCAGCGTCATCGGGTTGGCTCCGGCAGCCAGCGCGACCCGCGCGATCTCGGCCAGTGAGCGCGTCATGAAGCTCGCCTTCGCGTTATCGCCATAGCCCAGCCCATCGCTGATGCCCACCCCTAGCGCGACGATATTCTTCAGTGCGCCGCCGAGCTCCACACCGACGGGATCATCGCTGACATACACGCGGAACCGTGGAGCCGTCACCAGGGCGCGTACCCGCTCCGCCGCGGCGGGATCGCGGCTGGCGACCACGGCGGCGGCAGGCAGCCCCTTGGCGACCTCGACGGCGAGGTTGGGTCCGCTGAGCGTGGCGATGGGCGTGCCTTGTGGCAGCTCTTCCGCGATCACCTGGGTCGGCCTGAGCTTGGTGTGCAGCTCGATGCCCTTGCTGGCGGAGACGACGATAGCGCCAGGGCTCAACAAGGACGCGATAGCTGCCGCTTGCTCACGCACCTTCTGCGACGGGGTGACCACCAGCACGACCTCCCGGTCGCTCACTGCCTCCGCGAGATTCCCCGTGACCAGCAGATGCCGCGGAAAAGAGAAGCCGGGAAGATAGTCCACATTCTCGCGCGCCTGGGCCATGCGGACAGCGCGGTCGGCGTGGTGGTCCCACAGCGCCACCGGCAGCGGGTCGAGTTCCCCTGCCTGACGCGCGTGCTCCGTTGCCAGCAGACGCGCCAGCGCCGTGCCCCAGGCGCCCGTGCCCAGCACCGCGATACCTGCCATGGGTTGCCTCCTTGCCCTCACCGTGCGCTCATGATGCACTGCCTCGTCGCATTGCCATGTTGCGCGCACCTCACATTATCGCATGGGTGAGCCGTGCGCCATAGTGAGCGAGAAACGGCTATCATCTGCTGAAAGGGCGCTGCTGGCGCCGGCGTGTAGTTGAAGGTTGATGGCAGGCATGAGAGAACAGCTGAAGACGACCCTCCTGGCGGATTACCGCCGCACCGGCGGCTGGGCCGGCATCATCCACGGCACGATGCTGCTCGCGGTGCCGGTCATCGAGATCGCCCTGGGGAAATCCGTGGACTTGCAGGATGTCGCCTCGGCGGCGCGGGTGCCCTGGCTCTTCGCGCTGATCTACCTGATCCCCGTCATCCAGGGGATGAGCATCATTGGCCTGGCCTGGGCCTTCGAGCACGGCATGCGCGCACGCATCCCCAGGGGCTTGCGCCGGGGGATCTTCTATGCCGGTCTGGCAGGCGGCTCAGTCTATGCCCTCTATGGGTTCATCTCAGTCGTCGCCTGGCCCATCCTCGGTGCGCGCTATCAGGGCAACCATGCGGCAGGCCTCGCCGGCGCAAGCGCCTATCAGAGTGTGGCGAGCATCATCCTCGATGTCGCGCTGACCGGCTATGGACTCTGGGCGATGTTTGGCACGTGGTATGCCCAGGTCGCGGGGATGTTTGGGCGCGCGACGAACTACACCGGCTTCTTCTACGGCTTCGCGGCGATGTTCTCACCGTACGCACCCATCTTGGCGGTGGCGCAGTGGCTGCTGGGCATCCCGTGGGCATTCGCGACAGGGATCGGCTTCCTGCGCGAACGCCAGCAAGACGCCGCACCGGGTACAGAGACCTTCGAGATCACCGCCGAGCAGCGCTAGAAGCAGCAGCAGGCGACGGCCTCGTAGGCCTCGGCGGACAGCTCGCCAAAGAGTGCGCGCATCGCATCGCCGATGTGTGGCCACGCCAGCCGCGCCACCGACGCGCGGGCCTGAGCGCTCAGCCGCTCGCGCAGAGTGTCATCGCTCAGCAGCAGGTCCAGCCGCTCGGCAAATGCCTCCGGCGTGCGCCAGGGCACCAGCAGCCCGTTCACGCCGTCGCGCACGATGCTGGGCAGCCCACCCGCCGCCGACGCGACCACCGGCGTGCCTGTGGCCAGCGCCTCCACGGCCACCAGGCCGAAGCTCTCGTAGCGCGACGAGATGATCAGCGCATCAGCCGCGCGATACCACGCCGGCAGCTCACTCTGTGGCGCCGCCCCAGGGAAGCGCACACGCTCGGCGACACCTAG
>DASWAC010000409.1:0-5992 GCA_036391335.1 Ktedonobacterales bacterium | reverse complement strand
ATGCGCGCCTGGAAGTAGTAGGCGCTGGCATCCAGAATATGCGGATAGCCCAGCAGCACATTACGGGCGATGTAGGCCGTCCACAGGAGTGAGCCAAGCGTCAGGGCCAGCGCGATGAGATCCCAGCCATCGAGCCCGTGGAGCGCGGGCAAGCGAAGACGCCGCCGAGACACGGACCGCCACATGCGGGCCAGCCGCACCAGCCACGCCAGCGCCGCGGTGAGCGCCGTCGCCAGCGCCAGAAGCGCGAGGCACCACAGCCCGGCAGTGGCGAGGTCGTAGACCACCATCGCGAAGAAGGGCCACGGCTGGCGCGGGAAGAAGACTCCGGCGCTGGAGTCGGCGACGGGTGTGGCGCCAGGGAGCAGCGCAAAGACTCGATTATTGCGATCGAGGGTGATCTCGGCGCAGGTCGCGGCGCCGCAGTGCACTTCGATGCCGGTGGCTGCCTCGGGCCGGCGCAGGGTCAGCCGAACGACGGTCGAATCTGCCTCGGGCAGCGTGATGCGCGCCGGGTTGTCGCCAGTCTGCTGGCGCGAGATGACCTGCCCGCCACGCGTCGCGATGATGGCGGCATCTTCCCAGCGGCTATAGCTGCTCATATCGCGCATCCACGCGAGGAAGCCATACCATGGCGTGCCCGAGACACGAGCGAGCCAGGAGGGGTCCTGGTCGAAATTGTTGAGGCTGTCGCTCCCATCCACCTGGATCTCACGCGGTGTGGCACCCTGCGGGGTGAGTCGCAGCTCGGTGGGTGGCTGGGCCAGCGCGAGCGAGAGGGTCGTGCCGTCTGCGACCACACCCACGGCGTCGCGGGTGAGGGTGAGGGTCACGTCGAGCTTTGCCGCGCGGAATGCGCCAGCCTGCGTCACCAGCAGCGCCGCGAACGCGAGCGCGGCCAGGGCGGCAGTCCGCCACGCCGAAGGACGCCCCAGCCAGGCCAGCGCGAGACGCCATCCTCGCATGCCGCGATACCCTTCCCTGCTCGACCGCAACGCCTTGCCTATTCTACATGTGATACGCCACGCGCGCACCTTCCGGCGCAAAGGGTGGCTCAAGGGGTGGTGGATGAGATGGTGAGCTCCTGGGAGCATCGCGTCCACCAGCCGTTGGGCTCCTTGCCCACGCCGGTCATAGGCCATTGCTGCCCACGTCATCTGCCACAAGGCGGCAAGCGATGCCTATTGTGGGTCAGCCGTTGCAAGCTTGTGCGACATGACCCTATAATGGCGGAGATTTGGTTGCGCGGCAGCGGTGGGCGTGCCGGTGAGAAGGGGATGTCAATGTGAGAGCCCAGTCATCGCTTCCCCTGGGCGATATACATTTCTACCGCCCAGGCGCGCGCATCATGTTGCTGGGACTCCTGCCACTGGTGCTCGCTCTCGTGGGTGTGGTGAGCTATGCCACCTCCACCGGCACGCCGCTGCCCATGTGGCTGCTGATCCTCGTAGTGGTTTGGCTGCTGCCGCTGCTGCTGCTGGCCCTCTCGCTCAAGATGGTGCGGGTGAGCGCCCGGGGAATCGCGACGGGTAGGCCGACGCGTGCGCTGCGCGAGATTGGCTGGGGCGCGGTGGCGCAAGTGCGCAAAGAGCGGGCACAGATTGTCGTCATCGCGACGGATGGGATGCGGATCAGCTTCATGCCGGCCCTGCTGCATGGCGCGAGCGAGCTAGAGCGCCAGCTGGTCGCCCGCCTGCCGGCGCAGGTCTTCAGCGCTCGCCTCAGCAGTGCGACAATTCCCCGCCAGAGCCTGCACGCCAATCTCGCACAGCCTCGCCTGCTGAGCCAATCGGCGCTCACGGAAAGGCCCAGCCCAGGCCTACGCGCGGCATTCGTCTTGTTGACGGCCGTCCTGATCGCGGGCGCGATTCTCTCCTTCGCAGCGCTACCCGTGATCCCCGCTATCATCGTCGCCGTGCTCGCCTGTGTGCTGGCGGTGGCTTCCGGCATGACGGCCTGGTGGCTGATGCAGAGTGTGACGATCGACGAGCAAGGCCTCGCCCGGCGGCCATTCCTCTCACGGGTCGAGCGCGAAGTTCGCTGGTCAGACATGCAGCTGATCGAATATACCGCCCACGAGCGGCTCATTCGCGCGCGCAATGGGGTTGCCGTTCGCATGGCCGGCCCTGGCCTTTTCTCGGGCCGCGCGCGTGAGATCTACTTCATGCTGCTGGTCGCCTATCGCTCAGAGCACGACATCCTTGCCGTCGAGCGATCATGGCCGGATCTGTGGGGCGCCGCGACGACCACTGACACGGTGGATGCCCGCGAATGGCATCAACCATTCGCCGCGGGCTTCAAGCGACCTGGGACCAGCGAGGCAGACGATGCCGAGAGCGCCGCCGGCGATGCCATCTCGCTGCCGCCACTGGGCGAGGCCCGGCCCACCCCGCCGCTGGCCACCGCCTCTGAGACTCAGGACTTGCCTACCCTGGAAGCCGCGCCGGACACGACGGCCCTCGCGGGCGACGGGCTGGCGGCGGGCACAGATGGCGACGTCAGCGCGGAGCTTGCCGACGACCCCGCAGAGGAGCAGCCGGCAGGCGAGCCCTCGGACGAGACTGCTGGCACGCCATAGGTGCGCGCCTAGTCGCCCGACGAGCGTGAGCCCAGCCACACGATGGCTACGATCGCGCCAATCGAGGCGGCGACGGACGCGATCACCGCGGGCATGAACCAGCCATATTCGGTGCGCATGTCGTCAAACCAGTCCTGGGCGGCTTCGGTGCGCCGGCTGACCTCGACCCGTGTTTGCCCAGCCATGTCGTTCGCCCGATCGCGCGTCTGATTCGCCCAGATATTGGCACGCTCGCTCATGTCGCCAGCGGTGTCGCGCGCCCGCGCCCAGCGATCAGTCGCCGCGTCGCGCAGGTCGTCCACATTCAGGCCACTATCTTCGAGGAACTGCCTGGCACGGGAGCGCACGTCATCGGGATGCAAGCCGCGCTCGCGCATCATCTGGACGGCACGCTCACGCACGCGATTGGGGTCCAGCCCGCGCTCATCCATGATTTGGCGCGCTCGGTCACGCATGCTGCGCCGCTCGGTCTGGCGCTCTTTCAGGAACTGGTCGATCTGCGCATCGCTGGCGGATGGCGCTGTGGCATTCTGGCTGCCCATGCTGCTCGCACCCGGATCGCCGGGGCCGAAGATATCGCCAATGTCGGAATCCATAGCCTGTCTCCATTCCTTGTGAGAGAGCTGTCATCCGCTGAGTGGGTATCCCGGCGTCCTACCGGGCATGAGGGTCTTGCGGCGCACGCGATACAATGAGGTCGGGCGCGTGGCGCTCACACGCTTCCATTGTACCCGGTGGGCGGGCTAGCGTCGAGAGCGAGTCGTTCCCTTCATGAGCAGCAGCGACATCATCGTGTTGGCTATCGCGTCTATCGTCCTGCTCAATGTCATCCTCATCGGCGTCATGCTCTCGTTTCGCCGCCGGTGGGCTCCGCCGCCAGATGCCCAGCCACCTGACGCCTCACCACGAGCGACTGAGCATCTCCCGAAGTGAGCGATAGCCTTTGCGCTCGCCGGCAGCAATCTCGCTCAGCCTGTGAATCGCCTCGGCGCGTGCGGCATAGGTGACGTCAGAGGCATCATAGGCGCCCGTCTCTCGCACCAGCGCCAGGCCCTCCGGCGGCAACAGCGCATCCAGCTCTGGCGTGAGCGGGTCAACCTCAGCCAGCATGCGGGCCTGCGTCGCCGAAAGCGTGGCCATCTCAGGAGCGATCGGTGTCACCGGGTGGATGTGCTCGGTCCAGACAGCCCCGGCCTCCTGCGCGAGGAGACGCGTTACCACATCGCCGCCGTCCGCCCCGCGTGGCACGACCGCGAGGGAAGCTGCCTCGGTGAGCGCCGTGAGCGCCGCGTCGCGGTCATCATAGTAGTGGGCGTCGAGAATTTGCTCGAGCTTGTCGTGGCCGATGATCACGTGGAGCCGTGTGGCAGAGGGGAGCGCGCGATGCAGCAGGGATACCTGATCCACATAGAGCCCGCGATTCACCAACGCAACCGCCTCGCCACGTGCCCTGGCCAGCGCGATGAGCTGAGCCAGCCTATCTGGCAGCGCCGCACGGGCCAGTGCCTCCTTCTCGACACTCGCGACGGCGCAGAGCCAGACCATCGCCTCCAGCCGGGCAGAGACGCGGGCCTGGTCCACGGCGGCGAGGTGCGCGAGTGTGACCGGGTTGAAGGTGCCGGCAAAGAGGCCCACTGTGCCCGCCTGAGCCAAACGCCAGCGCCCGGCCAGCCAGGCGACGGAGCCAGTGGCGCTGCCCCGCAGGTGCTCCACCTGCGACGCAAGAGCGCCCATGCGCGCTGGGGAATCCAGCAGTCGCGCCGCCGCCGCGTAGCGCCGCTGGGGGTCCGTGAGCATCGGAGGGGCTAGAATAGCACGGGAGCGGGCTGAGCCGCGCGCCAGGCTGCCAGCGCGGCATCGGCCTCCTCAGGAACCCATGAGCGAATGAGCCTCGCCTGGGTGGAGCTCAGCGTGCGCTCACCGAGCGACGCAGCCAGCACGGCTGTCTGCCCGGTGCGCAGCATGGCTCCGCCTGCGTTGCCGGTCACCTCACAGGCGCCTTCGATGACCGAGAGAATCTCGCAGCTCGACGGTCGCGGCTCAACCGCCAGCGCGCCCCGCAGGATCAGCTCCTCCTCGACGAAATAGCGACATGCCGCCAGCACGCGCTCAGTGTGCGTCTGGGTCTCGACCAGCGTGACCGGGACGGCCTTTGTCATCGCAGGAGGCACCAGTCGTGAGACGGCGATCCCCGCCTCTACATGCAGCTCGCGCGGCTTGCCGTCTGCCTGCACTCGCCCATAATCGTAGAGGCGATAGGTGATGTCTGAATATTCCTGCAGCTCATAGAGCACGATGCCCGCACCAATGGCGTGGATGGTGCCGGCGGGCACGAAGATGACGTCGCCAACCTGCACCTTAGCGGTCAAGAGGAGGTCCTCCAGGTGAGTTGCCGCGATGGCCTCGCGCACCTCCCCGGCGCTCACCGGCCGGCGCACGCCATAGACGATCTCCGCGCCAGGCTCCGCCCGCAGGATATACCAGGCCTCCGTCTTGCCGAGCTTGCCTGGTGAGCGCGCCTGCGCCTGCTGATCGTCGGGGTGCACCTGCACTGAGAGTTGCTCGCGCGCATCGAGGAACTTCGCCAGCAACGGGAAGCGCTCCCCAAAGACAGCGACAGCGCGTGAGCCCAGCAGGGTCTCCCCGTGGCGCGCCGTGATCTCACCCAGCGTCATCCCCATCCATGGGGCGTTTTGCGCCACGGTATCGGTCGCGGTCTCCCATGACTCGCCGATGGTGGCGCCGCGCTCGATCGCCTTCCCCGCGATGTCGGCGAGGCTCGATCCGCCCCAGATGGTCTCGACCAGCTTCCCGTCGAGCACGATAGGCGGCAGTGGAGTGGATATATCGGCCATGCGTGGGCGCTCCTCTTCATCTTTCGTGATCTTGGCGTCTCACGCAAAGCATAGCAGAGGAGGCAGCCGGTGTGGCTCCGCGTGTGGCGCCGCAGTGGGCCTAGGGTTGACCTATCTCAGCCGCCCCAGAGTCCGGTGGGGGATGTCGGTGGCGTCAGGCCGAGGTGCTCCCAGGCCAGCCGGGTGGCCACACGGCCACGTGGGGTACGCGCCAGGAAGCCCAGCTGCAACAGGTAGGGCTCGTAGACGTCCTCGATGGTCTCGACCTCTTCGCTGGTGCTGGCGGCCAGCGTCTCGACGCCCACCGGGCCACCATCGAACTTCTCGATGATCGTGCGCAGCAGGGCGCGGTCCTGTGGATCGAGGCCGCGATCATCCACCTCGAGCGCGTCGAGCGCCGCACGGGCGACCTCCAGGGTGACGACGCCGTCGGCGCGCACCTGCGCATAGTCACGCACCCGGCGCACCAGCCGGTTGGCGATGCGGGGTGTGCCACGCGCCCGGCGGGCGATCTCGCTCACGCCGTCATCGTGAGCGACCACATTCAGGATGCGCGCCG
>DASWAC010000408.1:0-4419 GCA_036391335.1 Ktedonobacterales bacterium | reverse complement strand
TCACCGGATGCAGGTGCAAGAAGACATTGCCCATCATCACCAGGGACTGATTGAGCGGCGTGTCGGGGTAGCCATGACGGAAGATCGAGCGCCACAGCTGGCTTTGCGTGACCGAGGACCATGCTTTATCTAGCAGGCCCCGATTCATTGTGCTCACGGTGCCTCCTCGCGGTTCTCGAGCGTGGCACACACGTGGTGCCATGCCCCAGACCTGCCGGTGCGACGCTCTGTGAGCAGCGTGCTCCGGGAATTGACGACTCTGCGCGAACGTGGATCGGTGCTCGCTCTCGGGATATGTGAACACATGCCGGGAGCGGAAGACTTCGGGGTGGCGAGGATGATGATTCCTTCATGAGGCGTCGCCTCAGAGCAGAAGCACACTCCCGCTAATTCAAGGACGAATTATAACAGACCAAGCGTCACACGACAATTGAACAGCCCAACCTGGCATACGGCGGTCGCAGGCATGCTGCGGCGCGGCGCTGATCATCCACCCTACTCTCAGAGTACCTCCTTGGCTAGCCCTGGGGTATCAGGTATACACCTGATATTTGCGCACAGCGCTTCCAGCCTGGGAGCGCTCCATCAGTCCCACTGCAACATACTAGAGGCTTGCACGCTTGCGGCACGTCTGGTATCCTTGGCGATGGTTCCTGATTATCCCTCTGATGTGCGATGTAATGGTGGCAGTCGTCAAGTGAGCGAAATTGGCTCCGCATTCAACATTCTCTAAAGGGGCATGGGCATGAGTGGCACATGGTGGCCGGAGGATGATGAGACGGTGCGGCTGCCAGCGCCCCAGCAGCCGCGAAACGATGCCGCGCCCAGCGGCTCTCCACCACCTCCCGCTGCCGCTCCCCAATCGCCGGCCGCACGGCGACCTGTTCCTCAAGGTATCCGGCCCGATCTCGCGCCAACGGAGATCATTCCTGCGCTGCGCTCGCACCCGCCCGTCTTACGACGCGCCTCGAAGACCCTGCCTCTCAAGCGCAAGAAGCGTTCCCTGCGCACGATCAGCGTAGGTCTGAGCGCCGTCATGGCCGCCGTGCTCCTCACTACAGTGACCTGGGCCGCCGTGTCGAATGGGCCCAGCGTGATCAGCCCTGGACACTTGTTGGCGCGCAACCTGGGGTCGGCATCGAGCCCCTCGCCGGTGCCCACCTACCCGGGTCTGCACCTCTCGCCACGACTGGGCTCGCCGCAGGGGTGCATAAGAACCAAGGCGCCAACGCCAAGCGCATCGAACATACTCTCTACCGCGAAGGGCAGGCCCGGTATAGAGCACGAGGTGGCACTCACTTTCGATGACGGGCCGAATCCCAACTATACTCCGCAGATCGTCGAAGCGCTTCAGGCGGCGGGAATGCACGCGACCTTCTTCGTGGTGGGCAGTCACGCTGAGAAGTATCCCAATCTGGTGCAGCAGGAATGGGCCGCGGGCATGGCTATCGGCAACCACACGCTGCACCATGACTATCTTGTCGGCGCGAAGCCTGTGAAGGTGCGCGACAACCTCGGACAGACCGCCGACATCCTCGAGACCGTGACCCAGGATCCCTGCCTGTGGCTTTTCCGCTCACCCTATGGCGTGCTCTATAACAAGAACTCAGTGACGGATGAGATCCAGCATGAGGGCTATGTCATCGTCAACTGGGATATCGCGGCCAGAGACTGGCTGCGTCCCGGGGCCGCCGCCATCGCGCAGCGTGTCATCGCGAACCTGCACCCAGGGGCCATCGTCCTGCTTCACGATTCCGGGCCCGACACCGAGAATCAGGACCGCTCGCAGACTGCGGCCGCGCTGCCGGTCATCCTGGCGGCGCTCAAGCAGCGCGGACTGGTGAGCGTCACCCTGCCGCAGCTCCTCCGTGACGCGGGGCTTATCACCATTGACGCGCCCGAGCCGCCGCATCAGACCGACCCTGGCACGACGTCATTTCAGGCTACTGCGCTCACCACCACCCTCGCCGGCTAGCGATAGCGCGAATTTGAATGCTCACACCCGGCTCACAAAGGGGCCGAAATCGCTGCCTGCCACTAGCCATTTTGGCCGTTCGTCTGGCATAATCACTTGGTGTGCGTAGAGGATTCTGGTGTGGTCATTCCCCGACCACCAGGCTGCGATGGATCGCAGGCGCGTGAATCTCATCGCGACATGGACGCGCAACTGAAAAAGACCTTGTGCCGAAAATGAGTTTCGGCACCTCGACCGCGAAAGGAATGCACATGGCCAAGAATGCTAGCACCAGCAATACGAGCCCCAGTCTGTGGGACCGCGTAACGACCCTTGCTGCCCCAGTCACAGGCTGGTGGAACGATCAGCTCGGTTCCGACCCCGAGCCAGGCGTCGCCGATAAGATTCGCGCGCAAATCGCCGGCTTCAACGCGCCGACAGGCCGGCGCGCCCGCCTGCTGGGCAACACGGTGGACACGCAGATCAAGGCGCTGCGCTCGCAAGCCAAGGTCGCCCGCGACTTTAGCGATGAGAATCTCAAGCGTGCTCAGCAGTGGGCCGACCTCGCCAGCAAGCGCGACAGTGAGTGGCGCGGCCTCTCGGCCCGCCGCACCGCCTATTACAACGCGAACCCCAATGCGCGCACGTTCTTCGGCCTGAGCCCAGAGCAGCTCAACAATCTACGCGACACCGCCAGCACGCGCGCCCAGCAACTCGCCGCCGTCGCCAGTGACAAAGCCCAGCAGCTCGCCACGAGCGCGCAAGAGACCACCCTCGGGCAGCAGGCGCTCATCCTCGCCGCCACCGCTGCCGATCGCGCCCAGCAGCTTGCCGCCGCCGCCGCGGACAAGGCCCAGCAGCTTGCGGCCACCGAACAGGCTCAGCAGCTCGCCACGAACGCTCAGCAGCTGAGTCAGCAGGCGCTCGACTCGCTCAACAACCTGCGCGGCCAGGTGCTCGAGACGGATACCTACGCCCAGCTTCGCGACCGCTTCCCTGCCCTGGCCAAGCTGGACAATCGCCCAGCGAAGCGGAACGAGCGCAACCTCACCTGGCTCTGGGTCCTTGGCGCAGGCCTCGGCCTGGTCGCTGCTGGCACGACCGCCTATTACTTCTGGCGCTCACGCCAGATCGAGGAAGCCGAGTCCGCCACGATGACCATCCCCGCCTCGGCTGAGGTGGTGTCACCGCTCTATGCGCCTGCCAGCGCCGAGAGTGTTGATGAGCTGAATCAAGAGCAGGCCACGGATGAGGGCATGCCTGCCGCCGCGTTTGTGGGCGACATCCACACGCGCTGGTACTACCCCGCGGCAACCTCCGACCAGGTGCTGCCGCCGGAGAGCGCGCGCGTCTACTTCGCCAGCGAGACTGAGGCTCGCGGGGCGGGCTATACCGCCGCATCGGCTGGCCGCGGCCAGGTCGTCACCGACTAACCTCTCTCAGCTAGACGAGCGCCCGGAGTCCTCAACGGCGAGGGTTCCGGGCGTTTGTGCGAGCTGGCGTCGGCGACCCAAGCGCCCCGACCCCTCCTGGCAGCCAGAGGCGCCGCAGCTAGTCAAAGTTGAGGGTGTTGCGGATGCGCTCGAAGCCACGCTCGAAGAGGTTTTGCTGCCCCTTCTCGTTTTGCTGGCGCTCGATCTCGGCGTACTCGCGCAGCAGCTCTTTCTGGCGCGCGGTCAGCGTGGTCGGGGTGACGATCTTCACGACGACCAGCTCATCGCCACGGGAAGAGCTATGCACCACGGGCACCCCTTTCCCCTTGATGCGGAAGGTCCGGCCGCTCTGCGAGCCTGCGGGTATCTTGAGCGCTTCCTTCCCATCGAGGGTGGGAATCTCCACCTCAGCGCCCAGCGCGGCCTCGGCATAGCTGATGGGCATCTCATAGAGGATGTCCGTGCCCTGCCGCTTGAAATAATCGTGCGGACGCACCGTGAGCGAGACATAGAGGTTGCCGGGCGTCCCACCACGCGGGGGGGCCTCACCTTCGCCGGTGACACGCACGTTGATTCCGTCGTCCACGCCGGCGGGGATGTTGACCTTGACCTTGCGCACGTTGCGCACACGACCCTGCCCGTGGCAGCGCTCGCATGGCGTGGTGACGATGGTGCCCTCGCCACGGCAGCGATCGCAGGCCGTCACGTTGACGAACTGGCCAAAGATCGACTGCTGGACGCGGCGCACCTCACCTGAGCCCTGGCACTGTGGGCAGCGCGCCCGCTGGGTGCCCGGCTGCGCGCCATTGCCGCTGCAGATCTGGCACGTTTCCCAGCGGGGAATCTCGATCTCCTTCTGGGTGCCGCGCACGGCCTCCTCGAAGGTGAGCGTCAGGTCATAGCGCAGGTCAGCTCCACGCTGCGGCGCGCGTCGCCCGCCGGCTGTGCCGGCCGCCTGACCGAAGAGCGACTCGAAGATATCGCCAAAGCCTCCGAAGCCGCCAAATCCGTCGAACGGGTTCTGCCCCCCGG
>DASWAC010000407.1:0-2111 GCA_036391335.1 Ktedonobacterales bacterium | reverse complement strand
GGGAGTCTGTGGCTCGCAGAGTTCGTCTGGCAGGCGCTGCGCACGGATGCGCTCGCTCAGCTGGCGACCTATCACGCTGGGCATCCCACGCGCTGGGGCATGCCTCGTGAGGAGTGGCGCTCGCGGCTACGGCTGGGCGCGCGTGAGGCGTTGGCGGTGCTGGCTGCGCTGGTGGCTGCTGGTGAGGTGGTGGAGCCGCGTGGCGGGCAGGTGCGACTTGTGGCGCACGAGCCACATCTGGCGCCCGCGCAGGAGGACGCTGCCCAGGAGCTACTGGCTAGGTATCACCAGCAGCTATTCGCGCCACCGGATCGGGCCGAGGCTGAGCGCGACGTGGGCACCGACGCGGTGGCATTCTTCGTCGAGCGCGGCGATCTGGTGCGGGTGAGCCCAGACATCCTCTTTGCCCGAGAGGCCTATGAGACAGGCGTGTCGCGGCTGCTGGCGCACCTGCGCGTGGAGGGCCGGCTCACGGTGGGGCAGGCGCGTGACTTGCTGATGACGACGCGGAAGTATATCGTGCCCCTGCTCGAGCATCTCGATGCGCAACGACTGACGACGCGCGCGGGCGACGACCGGGTGCTGGGTCCAGCGGCCAATCTGGAAGCGAGTTGACAGCACAGGCGCGCACGTGATAGTATTTTTCCCGTGCCCCATGCGGGGTGCGCCGCTTCTGGACCCGTAGCGTAGCGGCTCAACGCGCCGGCCTGTCACGCCGGAGATCGCGGGTTCGAATCCCGTCGGGTCCGCCAGTTCGATACCTGCTGTCACGCACCTGCTGATCGAGCACGAAGAAGCCCGCTAGTTCCAGGCGCGGCTTCACCGCGACGACGGCTTTGCTCTGCACCACCACTTCTTCAAAGAGCAGCCGAGCGAGGCGATTTCGCTGTGCCGGGGATGCCTCCTCCCACGCCAGAGTAACGTCAGACAAGAGTCGCGCTAACCCTGTAATACGCGTACTCTGCCCCGCAGTGTGCGCCTCCAGAACTGCCAACTCCCGCCCCAGCCGCTCACGCTCGGCGCGATAGCGGTCTTGGCCAATATCCCCCAGCAGATAGAGTTCTTTGAGTCGATCCAGCTGACCGCTCAGACGCCGCCGCTCCCCCGCACTGTCACGCACCTGCGCCCCCTCGCGGGTCACGAATGCGGCCAGCTGCTCCTGGAAGTCCACAGGAATGTGAAAGGTGATCAGAAAGGCGCTCAGCTGCCGCTCTAGATCAGCGAGCACCGCACTCGTGGTCGAGCAGTCTCTCCCCTGGCGCCGGCCTGAGCAGTAGATACGCGGCTTGCCCCGTGCGGGCTGGATGTGGAGGGGACTGCCACACTCGTGGCACACCGCGAGCCCGGAGAGGCTGTAGACCGTGGCCTTGCCAGGGACAGTTCCCCGAGGGATCGAGGCGCGCCGCTCGCGCTCCAGCGCCTCGTCGGCCCGCGGATGCCATGCGTAGCGCATCGTCGAGCGATGGGCCCAGGAGAGGCGACAGGCACGCCGTTCGGAGAGGGCATAGGTGGTTTGGCAGCTCGCCCACAGCAGCTCGCTGGGCTGTGGGCGTCACCAGTTTTTTGAGGCGATGTCCTTCAAGGCGCGCACATCCAGGGTGAGGTCCGCCACGACCTGCTTGAGCTTCCGGTTCTCCTCTTCGAGCTGGCGCAGCCGTCGCAGCTGGCTGACCTCCAGCCCACCATACTGGGCTTTCCATCGGTAGTAGGTGCCCTCACTAATTCCTGCCTCACGACAGGCGTCAGCTACGGCGCGGCCCTGCTCGACGCGCTTTAAGAGGGCAATGATCTGCTCTTCCGTGAATCGACTCTTCCGCATGGGCTCTGCACCCTTCCTTCCCAGGGGATTGTCTCATATTCCCCTCGGACTGAATTGCAGGGTTCAGGTCAATATGGCGGGCTCCCTACCGTCACGTCCAAGACCTATGAGAACGGCCGGACAATGGAAGAGTCACCCTCCTATTGTTCCTGGGCACCCTGTGGAGGACGAAGTCAACCGCTCTGTCATGCCAAGCCGTGCAGGCGGTCGGCAAAGGCGCGTAATGCTCGGCTCACGCGCCCATTGACCGTCCCATCGGGGAAGCCACCCGTTTGGTCGGCGGTGCCCGCTG
>DASWAC010000406.1:0-6974 GCA_036391335.1 Ktedonobacterales bacterium | reverse complement strand
GTTGCGCGGGGCCGGCATCGTCTTGGCCCTCACGGTGGCGGCCGTCGCGCTGCTGCCGCGCGCCGGGGTATCCCTGCCGGAGATCGTCACGCGGATGCTCATCCCCGGGCCCACGGCCACACCACACGCGGGGGTCCTGGCCATGGGGAGCTGGCAGGCGATCGCACCGCCCCCAACAGCAGGAGCCTTCCAGGTGGTCCCGTCGCCAAAGGACCCCGACACCGTCTATGCCTGCGCCACGCCCGGTGCGCAAGCGGCCGGTCGTGTGCCGGCTACCACGCCCATCATTGTGTGGACCACGCACAATGCCGGGGCATCCTGGCAACCGCTGCGCGCGACGACGGGCACGGGCTGCTTCCTCCAGGTGGCGCGTGACGACCCGACACGCCTCGCGCTTTCGGTGACGAATGATGCCAACGGGCTCGATGCTGGCTCTTGCGCGCGGACGCGGTTCTTCCTCAGCCCTGATGCCGGCGCGACATGGGTCAGCGTGCCACATCAGGCGATCGACTTAGCGGGGGCGCAGCTCTCAGAGTGCGTACTCTGGCCCACCGCCGGCTGGCTCTATATGATGAGCTTTGCTGTGCCACAAGGGCAGGGGAGCGCCGCCTATGCGCTGGAGGCCAGTGTGGATGCCGGGCAGCACTGGACACGCTTTGGCGACGGCCTGCCCGCGAGCGCGCACGTGATGCCCGAAACACTCGGCCAGCCCTGGACCTTCGCCGTACAGGTTCCCGAGGGTGGCAGCGGGCAGACAACTCGGACCTACGTGAGCTATGACAGCGGCGCTAACTGGTTTGGGTTCCCAGCGCTCACCACGCAGACATCCATCGAGATCATCTATTCAGGACTGGGTAACGGCACGATCCACTGCGGCTGCGTGGTGGCCACCGGGAATATTAACCAGTCGCCCATTGACTACCAGATGCAGCTCTGGCTCAGTGATGGCAAGGCATGGACCCAGGCGCCGCCCATCCCATCGCAGGGGGTCCTTCCCGGCAGGACGGGCCTCGCCACCTGGCTGGGCGTCACGCAGGATGGCCGCGTGCTGGTCACCGGTCTGCCACCACAGCTGTCGGCAACGCCATCGCCACGAGTGTGGGCCTTTGATCTGTACGCACGTACCTGGGCTGTGGCGACAACCGCGATGACCGTTCCCTGCGATAGGCAGAGTGGCTGCTATCTCGGTGCGTTGGGGATGACACGCACCCCGGCGGGCTCCTATCTCTGGGTCATGAATGGGAGGCTCGGGCCAATCTATCGCGCCTTCGTGCCGAAGCGCTGAGACGGAGCGGCCAGGTGATGCCATCCGTGAGACGTGTTACGCTCTGCGAAAGAGAGCATCTTTGGCCTCACGAGGGATGGGCTACTTATGCCTGAGCCGGCGCAACACGATGAAGCCACCTCCATCACCGTCGAGCCCCTTGATGGCGGCCCACCGGATCACGCATCGCCGCGGCTGAGCGTGCGTGCTCGGCTGCTGCGGGCGGCAGCGATTACGCTGGCCATCGCTGTGGCGGCCGTCGCCTTGCTCCCCCACGGCAGCCTGACCATCCCGCCGGGCATCGCGAGCCTGCTCACGCCCGCACCCACGGCCACACCCTGGCTGACGACCTTTGCCACGGGGCAGTGGGTGGCCATCGCAACCCCCACCGTGCCGGGGCACCTCCAGCTAGTGCCCGCGCCGGATGACCCTGACACGGCGTATGCCTGCATCTCGTCCAGCACGTTGACCACCAGCGGCGTGCCTGAGTATGGCCCGGTCACGGTGTGGGCCACCCAGAACGCGGGTGTCTCCTGGCGGCAGGCATACGCAGCGATGGGGACTGGCTGCGTTATCGGCGTGGCTAATAATAGCGGCTCCTCGCTCGCGCTGACGGTGCTCAACGATGCCACTGGGGCTGACGGAGCTGGCACGTGCGCCCGCGCGACGTTTCTGCACAGCACGGATGGCGGGCAAACCTGGGATACCGTGCCCCATAGCCCACTGAGCTTCCCTGGCGCCGAGTCTGTGGTCTGCTCCCTGTGGCCGACAGTGAGCTCGCTCTTTCTGGTGACGGACGCCACCTTCGCCGGGCCGGCGGAGTCGGTGAATGCGCTGGAGGTGACCGGCGATCAAGGGCAGAATTGGCTGCGCCTGGGCACGAACCTGCCACCCGGCGCGCAGGTGATGCTGGGAAGTCTCGGCCAGCTCCGGACCTTTGCCGTCCAATATCCTGATCGCTCTCAGAGCGCTGCGCCCGGTGTCGTGCAGGCTTGGGTGAGTCGCGATGGTGGCCTCTTCTGGGCGCGATTCGCCGAGCTCAGCGGCGACTCCGATCTCCAAGTCATCTATTCAGACGCGACCGGCACAGGGCTCTGCAACTGCACGCTGGGCATCAGCAACCGCCTCACCCCACAGTCTGACCTCAGCCTACAGCTTTGGCTCAGCCACGGCTCACGCTGGACGCCGGCGCCTACGATTCCCGCGCAGACGACGCCATCGGGCAAGACAGGCCTCTTTCGCTGGCTGGGCATCACCCCAGATGGCCGAGCGCTTGCCCTGGGCGTGCCGCCCACCCTGCCCAACCGGTGGACAACCGGCACGGGGACGCCAACGGCGTTCGGCGCAGTGCTGGCTGCCTACACGCCACGAATGTGGGCCTATGATATGCGCGCGCAGAAATGGAGCGTCGCCACGGCCGCTGGGACGGTCCCATGCCGTGATGTGGATAGCTGTTACCTGAGCGCGCTAGGGGTCGCCACCACCGCCACCGGCGCCTATATCTGGGTGATCGATGACGGGCCTAGCGCGTCGAATGCCGTCTATCGTGTCTTCGTGCCCAACCGGTGAGCGGCCCGGCGGGGCACGAGCCGTGCGCGACATGGTATTCTCTGCGACAGAGCATTCCTGGACCTGTGAAGGCGCGATGCTATGCCTGAGCCAATGCAGCGTGATGATTCGACGTTCGTGACCATCGAGCGCATCGGTGACGCCCGCTGCCCACCACGCGATGCCCTGGATCAGCGCGCATCGGGCCCTCGCACACGCCTGGCGCGCCTCGCGCTCATCCTGCTGGCCGCAGCGCTGGCCGGGGTCGCGCTGCTGCCCGGTGGCCTCTCGGCCTGGCTGCCCATGCCGGACCATTTCATCCCGCCCGACGCTTCATTCGCCCCACAGACGCCCATCGCCGTGCCGGCGCGGCTCATCACCACCCGATGGCAGAGCGCGCCGCTCCCACCGGGGAGCCCACCCAATGGCTGGTCGGTCAGCCTCTCGCCCAACGATGCCGCCAGCCTCGATGCCTGTGCCACGCTCGGCGCCCAGACCGCTGATGGGAGCGCGCTGCCGGGGCCTGTTGATGTGTGGGCCACCCCCGACGCAGGCACCACCTGGGCACACGTGCCGTTCCCGGCGGTGAGTGGGACGGGCTGCCAGGTGAGCGTAACCCCCAATGAGTCCGCCAGCGCCATCGTGAGCGTCTTTGGTGAGGCGGGACCCGGACAGACCTCGTGCCTCAACACTTCGTTCTACCTCACCACCAGCGGTGGCACGCAGTGGGCGCTGCTCCCTCACCTGGCGCTCATCCCTCACGCGGTCACCAGCGCATCGTGCCAGATGCTCGCCATTCCACATCACCTCTTTTTCTCGATGAGCTACAGCGTGCCGCATGATTCGGCTGACCATAGCCTCATCAGGCGCAGTGACGACGACGGGGCAAGCTGGGTCGCGGCGGATACCGGTCTCACACTCACCCGAGCGTTCCGGCCTCTGTGGATCGGCGGCGACACCCTGGCGGTCGCGGACAGCCAGACTGGCAGTGGTGAGTCGGGAGCAACGGTGAGTCTGCTCAGAGTATGGACGACTGCCGACCTCGGCGCACACTGGGCGTCGGTGGGTGTGAGTGCGATCGGGCCTAGCGGCTCGCTGCTGCACGGGGTGACGGCGAATCCCCAAGTGCCCGTCTGTGCCTGCGCGCTCACCGCATCCTCCACGGGTCCGCGCAGCGATCTGAGCCTCTATCTCGCCGGGGTGAGCTGGCAGTGGCAGCGCCTGCCCCCATTGCCGTCAGTCGGCGCGACCCCGGATAAATCCGGCGTGTTTCGCGTCGCTGGCTTTTCCATCAGGGGAGATCCGCTGGCGCTGGGCATCAAGCCGCTGCCCTATCCCGTCACGCAGGATGCCGGCCTGGGTGGCCAGAGCAACGATGACGCGCCGCGCTTGTGGGAGTGGGAGGTTGGCAGCCAGCGCTGGAAGGAGAGCGCCTTCAGCCTGCCATGCCTCGCGCCGGCGAATTGTCCACTCTTCTCGCTCGGCTCGCGGGTGGGCACGGAGCCGAGCGGCACGCGTGGCGTCTGGGTATGGCTGGCGCAGGCCAATCCGGCAGCCGCGACCGCACTCTATCGCTCCTTCGTCCCTGGGGGATGAGGAGATCGCCTAGGCGTGGGCCTCCACCTCGACGAAGGCCACCAGCCCGGCCAGCGCCTCGCGAGCATCCTGCGCGCCACCCTTCACTGCTGCCAGCGCCTGAGAGGCCGCCTCGCAGTGAGTGAGCAGCTCCCGCCGGATGCGCTCGTGCGCGCCGACCGCATCGAGGATGGAAAGCACGGTGGTGATCTGCGCCTCGGTCGCGGGGCCAGGCGCGGCGTAGATGCTGAGGAGCGCCTCACGCGCGGCGGGGGACGCGTGCTCTAGCGCGACGATCACCGGCAGGCTCATCTTCTTGCGGCGCACGTCGCCCGCGTTGCTTTTGCCCAGAGATTCCGCCGCCCAGATGCCCAGCATGTCGTCACGCACTTGAAAGGCCAGACCCAGCCGCAGGCCAAACTCCGCCAGCCGCGCCGCCACACTCAGGTCATCCGGTGCGCCCAGCCGCCCGCCCATGGTCGCCGCGCATGAGATCAGCGAGGCCGTCTTGCGAGCGATCATCTCGAAATAGTGCGCCGATGTCACCGTCTGATGCCCTTCGAACTCCATGTCGAGGAACTGGCCCTCGCAGAGCTCCAGGCAGGTGCGATCGAGGAGGATGGCCAGCTCGAGCGTGAGGGCCGGGGAGACGCCATGCTCACTCAGGCGCAATAGCTCACGCCGGGCAATCGTGAAGAGCCCATCGCCCGTGTTGATGCCCTGCGACGCGCCCCAGACCGTCCATAGGGTGGGCCTGCCGTGGCGCTCCTCATCGTGATCCACGATATCATCGTGCACCAGCGAGAAATTGTGCACCAGCTCCACAGCCAGGGCTGCAGGTAGCGCCTGATCCACACGGTGCGCGGACTTCTCACCGGCGGTCAGCTCGCAGGCCAGCAGCAGCAGTGTAGGCCGCAACAGCTTGCCCGGCTTCTCGGCGGCAGGGGTCAGGTCGGCATGCCTCCAGCCAAAGTGGTAGTCGATCTGGCCATAAAAGCTGTCGAGCAGCGCAGTGGCGGCCGGCGCGGGCTGGGTCTCGAGCCGCGCCTGGGCCAGCGAGGCGCGCAGCCCGGCGAGAAGACGCTCGCGATAGCGGCTGAGAGCTCGATCTATCGGAGTCTCGTGGGCTGTCATCTGGCTTCTCCTGCTCGCTGGGTGGCGCCGTGTTGGATGGCACACGGTAGAGCGTGCCACAGAGGGAGCGTCTCAGGCCACCCCACGGGCCTTAGTGGCGAAAGACCTCGATCAGCACCAGAGCGACAGCTCCCACGCCACCCACCACCGCCACCACACGCCGGGTGAGCCCCAGCAGCCCACCGACGCCATGCAGGCGTGCGCAGGTGGGGCATGAGCGGCTGACCAGCCGATAGCGCAGGCCACGCTGGCCCTCGCGCTTCACCTGGAGTGACTCGTGGCGTGCGGCGGTGTGCGCGTCACAGAGAAAGCGGTGGCAGCCCCCGCAGCGGCTGTAATCTATCACGTGATCGAAGCCCGTCACCGCCCATTGTTTCGGCTCGACCGGCTCGCCGCAGATATAGCAGGCATAGTCGGCGGCATGGCGCGCGGCGCGCGAGGCGCAGGGCTGGTGCATGGCACGCGCGAAATGGTCATGGCAGAGCTCGAGATGGCAGCTGGGACAGCGACCCGATGAGAGCAGGCCGCATTCATGGCACGAGGGCAGTGCAATGGTTCGTCGCAGCGCCATGCGGTGCTCCTCTCAGCCGTGGGGCCGCGCTCGTGCCCGGCGGGCCGCAGCATATCATGACTGAGCCGCCACGTCAAACGCGCTTCCGGCACTCGGCACGGCAGGCTGCTCATGAGGGAGGGCCTGCTTCGATCGCTCCTTCCATGCGCCTCGCTTGCCCAATTTACACATACCTTACAAAAACCCGCTGACAAGTGGGCAGCCACTCTTGTATCCTCATTCACGTGACGGGGCACGCCCCCGCCGCGATATGACGAAGGGTACGGCTACACGCCGTGCCCACCGAGCGCCCGGTGGCTGGCACAGCGCTACCCCGGGAAGCCGGTCACGGCTCATCTGGCACGGTGTGAGGCGCTAAACCTCGCCATCATGTGGACATCATCTCGGAGCAACTTGATTCTGCCCATGCCCAG
Organism: Ktedonobacterales bacterium; assembly: GCA_036391335.1. Classification (GTDB taxonomy): domain Bacteria; phylum Chloroflexota; class Ktedonobacteria; order Ktedonobacterales; family JADMIN01; genus DASWAC01. The sequence goes on along the minus strand of DASWAC010000406.1, from coordinate 469 downwards.
GCGCTCCGGGGCGGTGTGCGGGTGATGGCGAGCGGAGGACCTCATGCCGGGTCAGTCGAGTCAGCCGGTGAGAGGATTGCCTCACCGTCGCCACGCTAGCGACCTTCGCTCACTCGGGACGAGCGGGGTCGCGAGGGTGGCCCGGGGCGGGGCATCTGATCTGGTCATCGTGCGCTCGGTGGGCATGGAATCCGCCGGACCTCAGCGCGAGGTCAGTGGCGTCGAGGGAGAATAGTGCAATGAAATTCCAAACGCGCCGGCTGGCCGTGTTCGTGGCGACGATGGCGCTCGTGCTGGTGCTGGCCCTGGCAGGCTGTGCCGGCCGTGGTGGCGCAAGCAATGGCGCTGGCTCGGGCAACACTGGCAGTAGCCAGACGACCGCGACGAACGATGTGGCCGCACTCGACAGCGACGTGGCCGCGTATGCCGCCGGCCTCGATCAGCTGAGCACTGATGCGTCGCTCGATCT
>DASWAC010000405.1:0-1684 GCA_036391335.1 Ktedonobacterales bacterium | reverse complement strand
TCCTCTTTCACGCCGCCCAGCTCGAAGAGGATGCGCCCTGGCTTGACGACCGCGACCCAGTGGTCGGGCGCGCCCTTCCCGGAGCCCATGCGTGTCTCCGCCGGCTTTGCCGAGACGGGCTTGTCGGGGAAGACACGGATCCAAACCTGGCCGCCGCGCTTGATATAGCGGTTCATCGCGATGCGGGCAGCCTCGATCTGACGGGCCTCCAGCCAGATGGGCTCCAGCGCTTGCAGGCCATACTCGCCGAAGGCGAGGGTATTGCCACGGGTGGCTTGCCCGCGCATGCGGCCACGATGCTGCTTACGGAATTTGGTTCGCTTGGGTTGTAGTAGCATTTGAGAGTCTCCCGTGGCAGGGCAGAGAGCAGGCTAGCTCTCCGTCGTGCCCTCCGCCTCGGTGGTGGCGGCATCAGTGGCTGCGCCACCCTCAGCAGCCGTGTCTTTCTTCGTGGCGCGTGGCGCCTTGGGCTTCTCAGCCCCCTCTGCCCCAGGGGCAGCCGCACGTGGCGCCCGTGGTGGTCGCGGCGCTCTGGGCCGCTCACCCTCAGCTCCGGTGGCCTCTGGGCGCGGCCCACGTGTGCCAGCGCCTGCCGGACGTGGCCCGCGACCACCCGCACCAGGTCCACCGCGACGATCACCACCACGCTCACCGCCACCACGGGGGCCACGGTCGCGTGAGGGGCGCTCGCTCGGCAACGGGGTGGCCATGGCCGCGAAGCCGGCCGCGCCCTCACGAGCCTTCTCGGGCAGCACGTCGCCGTGATAGATCCACACCTTCACGCCGCAGACGCCAAACGTGGTGTGTGCCTCGGCGGTGCCATAGTCAATGTTGGCGCGCAGGGTCTGCAAGGGCACGCTACCCTCGACCTCTTTCTCGGTTCGCGCGATCTCCGCGCCACCCAGGCGGCCTGCCAGCACGATCTTCACGCCCTTGGCTCCGCCACGCATGCAGCGCTGCACAGCCTGCTTCATCGCGCGGCGAAAGGCCACACGCTTTTCGAGCTGCTCGGCAATGCTGCGGGCCACCAGGACGGCCTCGATGTCGGGCGTGCGGATCTCCTGGACGGCGAGACGCACCTTCTTCTTCGTGGTGCGCTCCAGGTCCTGGCGCAGGCGCTCGACACTCTCGCCATTCTTGCCGATAACGATGCCTGGCTTGGCAGTGTGCAGCGTGACACTGATCTGCGTGCCGGCGACACGCTCGATCTCGATGCGCGCCACGGCCGCATTGGCCAGCTTCTTGCGAATCAAATCACGAATCTCGCGGTCCTCGTTGAGGAGGGCGCGATAGTTACGGCCTGCATACCACCGGGAGTCCCACGTCTTGATGACGCCCAGGCGGAAGCCATGTGGATGTACTTTCTGTCCCAAACTCTGCCCCGCCTTTAGTGTGATCGGCGCGCGTTAGAGCGTGCCCGATGTGGAATGCTCGTTGGATCGTCAGTGACTTCGACGTAGATGTGACAGCTGCGCCGCACGATCTTCGACGCGCGACCATGTGGCCGGGCGCGGAAGCGCTTGATCTTGATGCCCTCATCCGTGCGGGCGTTCTTCACCCACAGGCTCTCGGGCAATACCTGGAATAAGTCCTCAGCGTTCGCCACCGCGGAAGCCAGCGTCGTGTAGACATCGCGCGCCGGCACATTCGGGATGAACTTGAGGATGGCCAGCGCCTCGTTGAC
>DASWAC010000404.1:0-4273 GCA_036391335.1 Ktedonobacterales bacterium | reverse complement strand
TGGCCCGCCAGGTCGATCACCGTGAGGGTCAGCTGATAGGCGCCGGGGAGCTGGTAGATGTGCTGCACGATGCGCTGCCCGCCATCCTCCGCGGACTTGCCGTCACCGAAATCCCAGTAGAAGTGCAGACCTGCGCCTAATGACTTGCCCGCGTCGGCGGTCAGCTGATACGAATAGTAGCGGTCCTGAGACGCAATGAGGACCACCTTTGGCGCGACCGGCGCCACCAGGATGAGCCGCTGGGTAGTCGCGCTGCTCCCAACAGCGTTGGTGGCGACCACCGTCACTGTGTAATAGCCATACGCGGCATAGGTGTGTGTGGGGCTCGCGCCCGCGGCGGCGGCGCCATCACCGAATGTCCAGCGATAGGTCGTCTGCGCGCCTCGCACGCCAACGCCGAAGGTGACCGGCTGGCGCTCGTGCGCCATCGTGCCATTGCCATAGGTGATCTGGGGCGTGGTGACCTTCTCGGCATGGCCGCCACGCAGCGCCAACGCACCAAAGGCGACGAGGCTCGCGATCACTGCCAGCGCGACCACGCCCATGGGCAGCCGGCGCAGTGGCCAAAGGCGATGCGCATCCGCCCGCCCGCGCATCCACCGCCAGAGCGCGAACGCGCGCAGCATCAGCCATGCGCTCGCCTGAGTGCGCACGGCAGTCAGCGTCATCGCGATCCACGGCGCACGCTCCAGCGTACCGGGCCTGGTTGTGTGGGTCGAAGGAATCATGGCCTCAGGCCTCCTCAGTCATGTGATTCCAGCAAGCGCACGCCGACGGCCAGGCAGCCTGCGACCGCCCAGCATGCCAGCGGCCCGACAATAGCCAGCGTAGCAAGCATGCCGCTGACCGCGTGCAGGGCTCCGGCGGGGACATGTCGCGCCGTCACCAGGATAACGCCGTCGCAGACCAGCACCGCCGCGCTCAGCACACCGGCAGAGAGCACACCGTTATACATCCAGGTGCGCGCCAGGGTCCGGCGTGGACGAGCGCGCTTCCCGGTCAGCGCATCCAGTGCGGCATAGGCACGTTCCCACGGCAGGCGCGGCCAGCTGATCGTGCCGGCCCACACACGCAAGGCCGCCCACGCCTGTGCAGGATAGGGTGTGGTGGTCAGCCAGCCGCCCAGCGCGCCACCGGCCAGACCCAGCGCCAGCCCATAGCCCCCCACCTGCCCTAGCCCTGGCGCGAGATCGACAATCAGCGTGCCCGCAGGCGCTGACGCATGCGCGCTCACCGTCGCGGCGCCCGCCAGCCACGCGCTGATCACCGCGAAACACGGCGCGACGAGGGCTCCCGTCACCAGTGCGGCACGCGGGGTGCGCGCGCCCAAGAAGCGCACGGCCAGTGAGCCGGCGCCCATGGCCAGGATGAGCGGCAGCAACGAGAGCGGGAGCCACCCCGGTTGACCGGCGGCGAGGCCAAAGGACGGGAAGTCCGCACCGAAGGTGCCACTGCCGGCATAGGTGACGTGATCTATCGCGACAGGTGCGCCCAGGGCGAGGCTCCACATCCAGATGGCCAGCGAGGGCAGGCAGAGGATGACAAGTGCGATGGCCTCCAGCGGGCCACCGGGAGCCGTCGCCAGTGTGCCGGCATGCGTAACGATGAGCCACACAGCCACGGCCAGGCCCAGCCCGCAGCTGACCGCCAGTCCGGCCAGCGTGGCTGCTGTGCCGGCGACAAAGGCGCCTAACAGACGTGGGAAGGGGAGGGTCTCCATCGCGGGGCGCACGGCGCGCAGAGAGGCGCGTCCGTTGGCATGCAGCCAGGCCCCCAGCACTCCCGCCACCGTGCCCATGACCAGGCCGCTGACGCCTGCGCTGCCGGCTGACGGATAGAGAGTCACGACGCCCGCGATGCCCAGCCGATCGGCAGGCACGGCCACAGAGGTATTCGCGGCCAGCAACGCCATGAGCGCGCCCCACAGAGGGCCGACGAGGGCACCACGGGCGAGCGCGTGCCGGGTGTGCTGGCCAAATGTGCTGGCTCCGGCGAAGACACCTGCGACCACGAGCAGAGCAAAAGGGAGCGCGGGGAGGATGGTCAGCGGCGCGGCGACTGAGAGCGCGTTTCCGGCAGCACCAGGACCCGCCAGCTCGAAGGGCACGCCCAGCGCCAGCAGCAGCAACGCCACCGGATGCGCGCCGCCGATGAGGGTCGCCACCGCAGTGGTCAGGCCGCTGAGAGACGCCGTGGCATGCGCGGAGATCGCCGCGCGACCCAGCCGTGAAAGGATCGGACTGAGCATGAGCAGGCCCAGCAGAGTGAGCCCAAGCGTGGCCAGCGCCGCAGCCAGCGCGGGCACGACGCGCCCGGTCTCGAAGCGGGGTCCCAGCGTGCGGCGCAAGATGCGTTGTGCCGCGGTGCGTGGCATCGCCTGGGACGGCGAGCCAAAGATGATATCGAGCACGGTGGGGCGCTGGCGCAGCAGGGTGCGATGAGTGGTAGTAGAAGTCGCCATCGGGGTAGGGATGTCCTGAGGTGAGGTCGGTACGGCCGTGGCCCTGGTGGGCCGGTCGTCAGCTTCAGTGGGTGAGGCAAGTCGCTTGCCAGAACGAGCCTGTGCGGTCACCATCGCGAATGAGTAGGAGCGGGTGGAAGATTTCCGGCCACAGCGGGCGCAGCATGTCGTGTGAGGGCTAAGTGGAGTCGCGCAATTCGCGCACAGCATAGGGAATCCTCCCAAAGCAAGTTTTTTGAGAAGCTCGCACAATTGGGACAGCATAGCGGTCAGGGGCGAGAGCCGTCAGAGCCAGACATGCATAGGCGCCGGGCAAAGGGCTGTATGTAGGGACGATCCGCGCGGCGGCATGGTCTCGCCAGGGTCGCAGGGTCCGAGAATTCGACGCGCCGATGAGGTGTCGTGAAGACCTCTCACATGAGTAGTGAGGGGGCCTTGGGCACGCCGTGTGAGATGTTCCTACTTCACGAGGTCGAATCTGCGCATGATGAGCTCAGCCAGTCCGTGCACAGCATCGAGATAGGCCGCACGCGGCTGAGCGGGCTTGAGCCCCCCGGCGGAATACTCCGCGCCACCGGCCATGCCGTAATCCGCGGGGAGCACCCCCACGATGGGCGTGTGCAAGTCGTGCAGGTTGGCAGGCGCTTCGCGCACCTCGCTGGGGTTCACTCGCGCCACGATGACGCCCACCGCATCGCGCACATCACGTCCGCCGGCGAGGTTCCGCGCCAGCGCCTCCACCGCCTGCTGGTCACTCCGCGCGGACGAGGTCAGGATAAAGCTATAGTCCAGGCCCGGATCATCCTCGCGGAAATGGCTGATGATCGCGGCATCGAGATCGAGGATGACGAGCCGCACCCGATGTGCCGCGCCGTTGGCCCGACCAGCCGCCATGCGCACCGAAAGAGGCTTGGCATAGACATCAGGAATAACATAGTAGTTTAAAAGCTGAGTAGGGCCGACCATTGGCTGGTGGGGGAACTCTTCGCGCCAGATTTGCAGAATACGCTGCGGGCGCTCGGTGGCGTCGGCCAGCACCAGCCGCACCCCACGCGCCGCGACCTCGCGGGCGAGATAGAACGCAAAGGTGCTGACGCCCAGATGGCGGCGTGGCTGCGTGATCGCAATGACGATGGGTAGTGGATTCATAGACTGTCTCCTGAGGAGGGAGCGTCATGATATGTGCAGTAGCCCAGTGTGACTAATCAAGGATGGGGAAGCCGTGAGCACTTGACAAGAAAACGCACAGAAATGGCTACACTTCTTGGACGATCGCTCGCTCGTTCCCATCACACGTGTGGCCATGATTGGGGATAACCTCGTCTACATGTTCATGAACATAATCTGTTCTCACTGAGCTTTCCCCAAGGACGATACCTTCTATGTGGATTTCTCCGCATCGGCTGGTCATGCCCACTCGTCGCCAGCTCCGCAGGGCCACAGGGCGCGCTGTCGCATATGGCTTGGCCGCACGCGGTCTCGCGTTTTCGCGCCTGGCGCATGTCGGTATGCTGCTGGGCACGGTCGCCGTGGTCATCACCACCGTCGCGGGGGCTGCCGCCTCGTCTGGATCACAATTCATCGAGAGGCACCTGCACCATACGACCCTCCTCGTGCCCGAACGTATCGGCGGCGGTCGCGGAGACATGCCAAGATTCGCGCTGCCCCGGACTCTCGATAACATGGCGACGATCATGGTCGCCAACATGTCTCTCGATGATAAGCTGGGACAACTCTTCATACCCACCCTGCTCGGTGGCGGCTGGACCCGCAGCAATGAAGCCATGATCTCGCGCTATCACCCCGGCGGCT
>DASWAC010000403.1:0-1908 GCA_036391335.1 Ktedonobacterales bacterium | reverse complement strand
TGATCGCAAAGAGGTCCATGAGCGCATAGCCGCCAAGGAAGGATCCCAGCAGGCCCGCGGCGACATTGCCCGCCACACCCAGCCGGCCATCCTGCACGAGGCGGTCGGCCGTCACCCCGGCCACGACCCCTACGAAGGTCCACGCGAGGACGGGAGTGGCCGCGCTGATCACATTGAGGATGGTCATCTGAAGAGCTCCTGTGGCAGTGCGACCAGGCCAGTGTATCACGCGATAGCGGTCGTCTGGTCAGGCGTGACCGGTCGCTTCGTCGGCCTGCGCCCCAGAGGCGGGCTGTGGCGCTTGCGGGCCCTCACGCAGGATCAGCCGCGGATTGGGCATCGCGCCACCCATGGCCAGATCCTCCACCACGCGCAGCACCTCGAGATTGATGGCGGACTGCTCGGCCAGATATTCACGCGCCACAATGGTGAGTACGTCACATTGGGCCGTAATCTCGATGGCGTCGCGCGAGAGCTGGGTCACCGCTACCAGCACGCTTTCCGGCGCGACGAGGGCGCGCGCCTTCATCGTGGCGGCGATCGCGTCCATGAGAGTGCGCACACGGGCCGGCTGCTCTTGATAGCTCACGGTGACGACGATAGCGAGGAATCGCTTGGCCCGGCGGACGGCATTGGCGATATTTGCCGTCGTCATGGAGCCATTGGGCACGATGACCAGCACCTGATCTTGCTGGCGAATCGAGGTCGAGCGCCAGCCGATGTGCTCCACAGTGCCGGTGACGGCGCCAATGGTGACCAGATCGCCGATGGCAAACGGGCGCTCGGTCACCAGCACGAAGAAGCCAAAGATGTTCTTGGCGTAGTCTTGCGCGGCCAGTGAGACAGCGAGGCCGAGCAGCCCCGTCCCTGCCAGCAGTGCGGCGGTGTCGAATCCCCAGCGGTCGAGCACGGCGACGACGGCGAAGAGGACGACGATGATCCAGACGACCGTCTGCGCCAGCGGAGCGATCGCGGGATCGAGAGTGAGGCCGAGCGTGCGAAAGGCGCGCCCCGGCACGAGGTAGAGCTGGGTGATGGCCCGACCAGCAAAGTAGGCCAGGAAGATAGCCGTCAGCGAGAAGACGACCTTCCCTATGAAATCAGCCGTCGCGCCGGTCGTCCAGAGGTTGCGCGTCAGGCCCATCACAATGACCAGCGCCAGCAACCGCGCCGGCCAGTCCACGGCCTTGCGCACGCGCGCGTCGCGATCCGCTGGGGTCAGCGTGAAGACCGCCTCTGACCGGCGCACCAGCCAGCTCACCACACGCTCGAAGGTGACACGCAGCGCCCACTGCAGCGCCGCCAGCAGCGCCAGCGCAAAGACGATCTGCGCCACCAGCTGCACCAGCGGCGGCCATTGTTGAAACCACGTCGTGAGAGCTTCCATTACACTTCCAGCTAGGCTCGTGACACCACTCGGCGACATCACCCGTGAGGAGTTCTCCGGGAACAGCCCTAGGGGCCGTGAGCGCCTCATCGCAAGCGAGTCGGCACCTCCACGGCTCCCCCCGCGTGCATTTGGTGAGAGGTCGGCGGGAGATGAGGGCAACGCAGGCGCCCTTTCTCTCATGACGTCCCAGCGGGCCGCCGCGTCGCAGGTGTCCCCAAGGATGACTGGCCATATGCCCGCACACAAGGTACTATGCAGACACCCGCAGAAGTTCCCCGCCTGCTACCATAGCCGCTGCTTGACCGTCTCATGGCATGAGGTGCACTTTATGGCTTCTACATCATCACGCGCAGACCTCTCGGGCTCCACGACCCTCATTCCCGGCACCATTACCTATGTCAGCCATGAGACTGAGCAAGAGCCGGACACACTGGTGCGCACCCAGGCCCTAACCAAACCCCTGGGCACGACCATCGGCATCGTCGCCACCGCCAACAATCACCTCTCCGCCGCGCTCC
>DASWAC010000402.1:0-6557 GCA_036391335.1 Ktedonobacterales bacterium | reverse complement strand
CGTGCGCTGCCATGTGCCCATGCCGTCCGACACCGCCGCCCATAGCCCGCGCCTGTGCCATGCCTGTGAGCGCGATGTCACCCATTGCGTCGCGTGCGCCCAGCCGGTCCTAGGCACGGTCTACACGCTGGCCGATCCCGTCACCGGCGTCTCGCGATCCTTCTGCGCTGAGTGCATGGAGACCCGCCAGCGGTGCGATCTCTGCCTCGCGCCGGTGGTGAGCAGCGCAAGCCCCATCAAAGACGGCCAGTGGCGCTGCGCGACCTGTGCCCACGAGATGGTGCTAGACCCGCGCCACGTCGCCGAGGTGTATTCTGAGGCTCTGGGCTGGTTCGAGCTGCTGCTGGGCGCCGGGCTGGCGACGCTGCCAGAGCTGCGCATCTCGGGTCGCAACGCGCTGGAAGAGGTGCGCGCGCGGCACGAGGCCGGCTCGGTCGGGGCCCCGTCCGCGCATACCCTCGGCTTTTATGTGCGCGATGGGCTGAGCAGCACGATCTATGTGCGCTATGGTCTGCCGGCGTCATTGCTGCTGGGCACACTGGCTCATGAGCTGGGCCATGCCTGGGAAGCCGAACGTGCTCGTGGGCTGCGCGACCCCGTGTTGATTGAAGGCTTCGCCGAGTGGGTCGCCTATCATGTGCTGCTGGCCGCCGGGCAGCGCGACGCGGCCATCCGCGCCACCCGCCGCGAGGATCACTATGGCGAGGGACTGCGCGCCTGCCTGAAGCTGGAGCGCGATGTTGGCCGGGCGACGATGCTACGGCAGATCCAGCGGGCACGCGGATAGCACGGTGATCTCCTCACGACCCGCTGGCGGCAATCTGGCGCGCCAGGATGCGCTCATGCGGGCTGGCCACCGGCAGCGCGGGGAACAAGCCGTGCGCCTCGTCATTCGCCGCGAGCAGCGCGCCGAAGCGATAGAGCAGAAATGCCGTCGAGCTGGCCAGTGGCGTTTGCTCGGGCGTCACCAAGGAGAGGCACTCCCATGGCTGTGACGAGGGGATATTCCTCCACTCGGCGGGGGAGATATGAGCCGCGGAGAGGAGCGCTCCCAGCGAGGTGTTGGCCGCGGCACATTCGAGACCTTGTGTCTTGCTCGGTGGGAAAGAGACCTGCCAGGAACCATCCCACGCGATATCCTCAGCGATGAAGTTGTTTCCCGAGACCCCGGCAGGGGACGGCGTGATGATCTGCTCGCCGGTCGGCAAACTCAAGCGCCACTGGGTGCGGATGGGGATCCAGACCTCCCAATTGGAGTCATCAGTCGCATCAACGCTGCAGAGGAATTCACACCCGCTGCCACTGACTGGGCTCCCAGGCGGCGTCAGCCTGAGCTGATAGGTGAGCGTCGCCGAGATGGTGGAGGATGCGATGACCACCTGGTCCGCCGCGTCGGCATAGTGGTCACCAGAGAGCACGGTGAGGGGCACCGACGCCTCGCCAAGCCCGCGCTGGATCACCGCGAGAAGCGCATCGCGCTGCGCCTGGGGCAGCGCCTGAGGAATGATGCCGAGGTCGATCACACGCGCCGGCGGCAGCGGGAAGAGGTCCTCTGGGCGCGGAGTGAAGATCGGGCAGGTGTCATGCGTTGACGCGGGCACGCTGAAGACACAGGTGAGCGTGGGAAACGGCTCTGCCGCGTAGCGCAAAGTATGACGGCCGGGGGAGGCCCGCTCGACGGTAAATTGCTTTACCGTGAGGGGGTGCCCGTCTATGGTGAGTGTGCCCCACGGGACAGCATGGCGGAAGAGGATAACGCGTGCCTGTGCGGTGGGAGTGGGCGCATAGCCAGGGAGCGCCGGGAGGACCGCCTGGGCGACACCCGGGCTGGTGAGCGCGACGGTGAGCAGAGCGAGCGCCACGCACAGGCCGAGGCCAGCGCGCCAGAGGGCACCACGGCTCCAGCGCCGCGCCGGGGCACTCGTGGGCTCAGGCTCATTCGAATCCAGCCGCGTGATTTCCAGATCGGGGTCATGCATAGGAACCATGCCTCGCCGCGATGCGCCGCTGAGCAGCCTAGCTGGCCACGCGTGCGCCATCGGCGCTGACGCCTGATGAGGCGCTCGCGCTGGCGATGGGCACGGTGAAGGTGAATGTGCTGCCCTGGCCAGGCCTGCTTTCCGCCCAGATGCGCCCACCGTGTAGCTCGACAAGATGCTTCGCGATGGCGAGTCCCAGCCCTGTGCCAGATGCCTGCGAGGCAGCGTGGGGGCCAGAAGCGCTGCGGGCGCGCGAGCGATCCACTTTGTAGAAGCGCTCGAAGACGCGTGGCAACTCGTCCTGGGGGATGCCAATGCCGGTGTCACTCACCGAGATCGCCAGCAGCGGCTTCGCACCGTCGTGGGCATTCACGTGAGTGGTGACGCGCACGGTCCCGCCCTCCTCGGTGAACTTGAGCGCGTTGTCCACGAGATTCGTCAGCACTTGCACCATACGGCGGCTATCTACCTGGGCGTCGGGCACATCCTCCGGCAGGTCCGCGAGCAGGGTCACCCCGCGCTCGGTCGCGATGGGGCGCATGCGCTCCATCACCACTTCCACCAGGCCGCTCATGTCCGTGGGCTCTAGCTGGAGACTCGCCGAGCCAGACTCAGCCTGCGCCAACGCCAGCAGCTCGCTGACCATCTGCCGCAGGTGATCCACCTCGCCGATGATGCGATCAGCGAAGCCACGGGCGGCGGCGGGATCCCGCTCGACCGCGTCGCGCGCCGTCTCGGCCAGGAGACGCACGGAGGCCAGCGGGGTGCGCAGCTCGTGGCTGACATGGGCCACGAAGTCACGGCGCACCGTTTCGAGGCGACGAATCTCGGTGAGGTCCTCGATGGTCACCACGAGATAGGTGCCATCGGGGTCCGCGCGCGATGTGCCCGGCAGCGCACCGCCCAGCCGCAGCGGCGTGGCGCCTATATGCCAGAGCTCGCCTGTGGTGTCGCGCTGGATGACCCTCTCGCGTGGCTCCCCAGTCTTCATGGCGTCGATCAGCATGTTCGTCGCGTCGTAGTGCTGCAGCAGGCGGGCGATGAGACGGCCTTCCACCTGCTCGCGGGGCAGGTCCAGCAGCTTCAGCGCGGCGGGGTTCGCGGTGAGCACCACACGGCTCGTGTCGGTGACCAGCACCGGCCTGGGGAAGGCGTTGAGGGCGCTGCCAAAGAGCGTGCGCATGCGCTCCAGGTCCTTGTGTGCCAGGTCGAGCTCGCGACCCATCCGTCGCGCATTCGCCTCGGCCACCTGGCGCATGCCCCATTCCTCACGCTGTCGGAAGAAGAGCAGGATCGTCAGGCCCGCCAGGGCGAGCGAGAGCAGAATCCAGAACCACATGCCGCTGGCCTTTCAGGTCCGCGCCTAAGCTAAAGAGTGCCCCAGCGGAAGTATAGCGCATGCCGAGGGTGCGCTCGCCTCAGTTAACAATGATTTAACGTAGCCGTAAAGGCTGGTTAACACATCACAGCTAGTCTCTATCAGGGTATACGAGACAAGTGGGGGAGTAGTGGGGAAATAGCCCGCCTCGTCGCCCGACGCCATTCTTGCTCATCCCCTTTGCGTCACACACACTCATGTGGAGGAACAGACACAGATGTCAACTTGGAAGCGCTCGCTGGGCATCAAGGCCGGGCTGGGCGCCACTATTGCAGCGACTCTGGCGCTGACCGCATGCGGCAGCACCTCGACCAGCCCTAATACGACCACTGGCAGCTCGCTGACGTCATGCTCGGCCAGTGTCTCTGATCTGCTCGCGGGTGCGGGTGGCTCCGGCAAGGGCGGCACGGCCGATCCTGCGCTTTCGGGCCAGAAGCTGACGGTCACCGGCTCATCGGCGCTGCAGCCGCTCTTCGTGCAGGCCGCCGCCGAATTCGACCATGCGCAGAACACTCAGACCGTGGTGAACGCTGGCGGCAGTGGCAAGGGCCTCTCCGATGCCTTCTCCGGCGCCAGCCAGCTCGGCATGTCTGACGTTTTCGCCAGCGAGAAGCTGACGGCTGATCAGGCCGCGACCCTCACCGATCACCAGGTCGCCGCCGTCGCCTTTACCCTCATCGTCAACAACGACCTCAAGGGCAAGGTGGACAACCTCACTACCGACCAGATCAAGCAGATCTATACGGGCCAGGTCACCAGCTGGAAGCAGCTTGGCGGGCCGGATGAGCCCATCACCGCGGTGGCTCGCCCCACCTCGTCTGGCACGCGCGCGACCTTCAAGAAGTATGTGCTCGCTAACGCTGACGACACCGCCGGCACACCTGTCCAGCAGGACAACACCGGCGCTGTGCTGGCCGCCGTCAAGGCGACCCCTGGCAGCATCGGCTATGTGGCTTCGGGCTTCGTCTCGAGCAACCCGACTGATGCGAGCCCCATCTGCATCGGCGGCGCGAAGGCGAACGCCACCGACATCAACGCGGGCAAGTATCAGTTCTGGAGCATCGAGCATGTCTACACGAAGGGCCCTGCCACTGGTGCTGCCAAGGCGCTGCTGCAGTATGTCCTGAGCGACGATGTGCAGAAGAACGATGTGCCAAAGCTCAACTTCTACACGCTGAAGTCCATCTCGGCGAGCGCGATCACGGCACACACCGTGGCCGGCGCGCCGGCTCCTGAGACGCTGAGCTAGCTCGCTTGTTCATCCTCTCGGTGACGTCACATCCCAGTCTGTGGTGTCATCGAGGGATGAGGCGCAAGGCGAAGACGCGGTACAATGTGGGCGTGGCGAGTGGTTCTGATGCTCGCCACGCCTACGTGCGTGTAGCAGAGAACGCCGTCTGGCCGTCGCGCCCGTTGTATCCGTAAAGGAAGCGTATGAGCACAGTCGCGGAGGCGCGCACCAGAGGCGCTCGGCGTGAGGTGGTGAGTCGTGGTGTCTTCTTGTTCTGCGCGATCCTCGTTATCGTGCTCATCCTCGCGATCTTCCTCTTTGTCGGCTCAAATGCGTTTCAGACCTTTACCCTCTATCACAAGAACCCTCTCGACCTCCTATTTGGCTCGAAATATAGCCCCGACCAGGGAAACGTTGGCGCCTTCGTGCCGATTGCCGGCACCTTCATCGTCACGGCGGTCGCGGTCGTCCTGAGCGCACCCGTCGCCATCGGCATCGCGCTCTTCGTCTCAGAGATCGCCCCGGCGTGGGCGCAACGTTTGATGCAACCAGTGCTCGAGCTGCTGACCGGCATCCCCTCGATCATCTATGGCTTGCTCGGCATCCAGCTGGTCGTGCCATTCGTCGCCAGGATCTATAACTCCATCGCCGGCTTCTTCGCCTTCAATGGCTTCGGGCTGGTGGCCGCGGCCATCGTGCTCTCTATCATGATCCTGCCGACCATCACGACCCTCTCGATTGACTCGCTGCGCGCGGTGCCCGGCGGAGTGCGTGAGGCCAGCCTGGCCCTGGGCGCGACCCGCTGGCAAACGATCTATAAGGCGATGATTCCCGGCGCATCGAGCGGCATCTTCACCGGCATCGTGCTCGGCATGGGGCGCGCCATTGGCGAGACGCTGGCGGTGGCCTTCGTGATCGGTGGGGCTACCAGCCGGCTCCCCTTCGGGTGGACGAATGAGTGGCCGTTCATCAAGTTCTATCCCACCAGCACCATCACCTTACAGCTGCTGCACGACTTTGGGGAGGCGACGAATCCGTCACTCACCTACAGTGTCATCTGGACACTCTCCTTCATCCTCCTGGTGATTGCCTTGTGCTTTGTGTTGCTCAGCCGCTGGCTGCAGTCACGCAGTGTCTATCAGCCTGCCACGGCGCGCGCCAAGCGCTAAGGAGAATCATCAATGGGTGCTCTAGCAGGCCAGGGCGAGATGGCGCAAGAAAAGCCGTCGAGTGAGAAGGTTAGCAGTGGCGACGCACAGAGCGCCCGGCGTGCACGCGCCCGGCTCATGGATCGCGTCGTCACCGCTGTGCTGTGGACCCTGGCCGTGGCCCTGGCTGTCTTGCTCATCTCGATCGTGGGATACATGATCGCCCGGGGGATCGGCGTTCTCTCGTGGGACTTCATCACGAAATATGATGGCAGTGGCAATTTTGTCGCGGCTCAGCTCTACAACACCTTCTATATTGTCGGCGGCTCGCTCTTGCTGTGCGTGCCGGTCGCCGTTGGGGCGGCTATCTACCTGGCCGAGTATGCCAGGCCGAGCGCCTTCACGACCGTGGTGCGCGTGGCCACCGAGACGCTCGCCGGGGTCCCCTCGATCATCCTGGGGCTCTTCGGCTTCCTCATCTTCGTGACGAATTTTGGGGAGGGCCATCGCTTTGGCTATTCACGACTGGCCGGCCTGCTGACGCTGACCATCCTCAACCTGCCGCTGCTGCTGCGGGTGGCAGAGGATGCCGTTCGCTCTGTGCCAAATGAACTGCGTGAAGCCAGCATCTCACTGGGCGCGAATAAGTTTCAGACGGTGTGGCGCGTGCTGCTGCCGGCCGGACTCCCGGCGCTCACGACGGGCATCATCCTCACGGCGGGCAAGATGATCGGTGAGACGGCAGCCATTCTCTATACCGCCGGTGGCAGCACGCCGGTGAATAACTGGCTCTCGCTCGACCCGCTCAGCCCTGGCGACAC
>DASWAC010000401.1:0-5579 GCA_036391335.1 Ktedonobacterales bacterium | reverse complement strand
CGCAGCACCCCCTCCACCTCTGACTGCGGGTGGACGAACAGCCTGAATTGGCTGCGCGTGAGGGATACCAGGACATTCCCGATGCGGCCAAACAAGCGACTCCACCATTCATCGCGTGGGTACACCACCGCATAGAGCCGCTTCGCATGCTGGGCGGAGAGCCGCGCCAGCGACCGCATGTCGTCATAGCAGCACAGCACGCGGTCCAGCGTCACGATATCAGCCTCTGACACCTCAGGCGCAAGGTCTACGAAGTTGCCCTTGCGAAAGACGATGCGGTCAGCCAGCCCCCGCCGCGTGGCTTCCTCTTGGGCGGCTTCGAGATACGCTGATGAGGCGTCAACGTCAGTGGCCGAGATCACCCCTGCCGCCAGCAGCGTATGCTCGATCGCGCCGAGCCCGCCGCCAATGTCGAGCAGCGTCGCGCCGTCCACGCCTGCGGCCCGCACCGCATCTGTGAGCAGCCGTGTCGTCTTCGCGGGGCCACGCTTGCGATAGCGAATGAGACTGCCACGCACCAGGCGTGGATTGAACATCGCTTCGACGCCTTCACATTGACACCTGCTCATGGCTCATGCTCCTTCGGTTACACTGGCAAAAAGAAGACGCTGACCGCAACGATGAGATAGAACGCCAGGAGCTGGAGCCCCTCGATCCAGGTGGCGCGACCGTCGAGGCTGACCAGCGCGAAGAGCGCCGCTACCATGCCGAGGATCACGAGCTCCAGCAGCGAGAACTGTAGATCGAGAGGGTGCCCCGTGACCGCGCCGATGATGACCAGCAGCGGAGCAACGAGGAGCGCGACCTGCACCGATGATCCCGCGGTGATCGCCAGCGACGTCTCCATATCGTCACGCAGCGCCATGGTGACGGCGGTAAAGTGTTCCGCCGCGTTGCCGACGACGGGAATGATGATGAGGCCGACGAAGAATTTGTTGAGATGCGCGGAGTCCGCGACCGGCCCGATGGTTCCCACCAGCGCCTCGCTGGCAAATGCGGTCGCCGCGGTCGCCAGGGCCAGCGTCGCGACAGGCAGCCAGAGCGTGTGTCGCCAGAGCAGGCGCCAGGCGGCCACAAAGCCGGCAAGCCCCGGCTGTGGAATGCCGGTGTCGGCCTTCCGCTCGGCCAGCATCTGGCGCGCAGACTCATCCGCCTCGGCCCGCTCGATCCGGTGGAGCGGCGTCTCACCGATCTCCTCGTGGCCACTGGGCAGACGACGGCTGGCCCGCACGCCAAAGACGGAGAACGCGACATAGCCGACATAGCTCACCAGCAGGATGCATGCGATGATCACACTGAGGGAGTCCAGGCGCCCCCCGCTGATGGGATCCTTGGCCGGATTCCGGGTGAAGCCAAGCTCGGAGGTAAGGGTAGGGATGGCCAGCCCCACCACCGAGAGCGCCATGATCGTGGCGTAATTCCCCGCGTTGCGCGCGCTGAACCGCTGCATGCCATGCTTCCAGCCGCCCGCCAGCGTGGCCCCACCCTGCACCAGCAGCACATTCCCGATGATGGAGCCGGTGATGGAGGCCAGCACCACATCTTGCAGGCCCGCCAGCAGCGCCGCGATGCCGATGATCAGCTCGGCGGCATTTCCAAAGGTCGCGTTGAGCAGACCGCCCGCAGTCGGCCCGACACGCTCGGCGAGCACCTCGGTGGACTCCCCGATGAGCCCTGCCAGCGGGATGAGCGCGAGCGCGGCCAGCGTGAAGACGAGCAGCGGTGCGGCATGCAGCACCTCCGCGAGCACGAGGCCGGGGATCCCCAGCAGGAATATGAGCAGCCACTTTGGCATGTGAGGGACTACCTTTCCACTCTCACCCCAAGACGCCTGGTGAGGTGGCTTTGCTACGCAGCCTCCATTGTAATGCCAAGAGCGCCACAGCGGGCGCGGGTGCACGCGGGCGCACGGCAGGCAAGCGCGCCACGTGCTACAATGGGCCGAGTCACTTTCTGGTTAGGATAGCACGGAGAGGCACACGCGATGGATGCCACAAATCAACAGACGGGCGTCGCGAAAGAATGGGGCACGCCACAGGCGCCCGCCGGAGGCGCCTATAACACGGGCACTCATGCGCTCGCGGATGGGGCGTCAATGTTCTATCGCGTGTGGGCCCAGCCCGAGGCGAGCGCACCGGTGCTCGTCATCATGCATGGCTTGGGCGGGCACAGCGGCTGGTATGTCGATATGGCGAACACCCTTGCCGGGCGCGGACTCACCGTCTATGCCATAGATCATCGCACCTTTGGGCAGTCCTCCGGCCCGCGCGGGCACGTGCTCGACTGGCAGGTCTTCCCTCGCGACGCGTCGAGCTTTCTGGAGCTGGTCAAGACGCGGCACCCCGATGCCAGGGTGCACGGGCTGGGGCATAGCATGGGCGCGCTCATTCTCACGTTTGCCGCCGCGCAGGGCGCGCCGCTGGATAGCCTCATCCTGTTGAATCCGTGGGTGCGCGACACCGCAAAGATCGGCTTCATGAATACCCTGCGCGTCGCACTGGGCGGCAACCGTGGCTCGTCGCGGGTGATCACCTTTCCGTTCTCCACCGCCATGATGACAAATAATCCAAAGGCGCAGCAGCTGCTGGAGTCCGATCCCGCCTGGGTACGCGCGCAGACGGCATCGCTGCTCTATCAGGTGGGGCTCAGGATGCGCGCGCAGGTGCTCACGCAGGCGGCAACGGTGCGCCAGCCGGTCATGGTGGCGCAGGCCGAGGCTGATCGCATCGTGGTCATCGCGGCCACCAAGCAAATCTTCGCAAAGTTCCCCACAAGTGATAAGGTCTATCACGAATATCCTGGCTACTCGCACGACAGCCAGTTTCAGGCTGACCGCAGTCAGCTCGACAACGACATCGCGGAATGGGTGCGCGCTCACAGCGCCTAACTCACTTCGCTCTCATCCCACCACGAGCCATGCTTGAGATAGTCACGACCCTGGCGCATATCTTTCGCGCCGAAGGTAAAGAGCTCTTCATGGTCGGGGGCACTGTGCGCGACCTGCTGCTCCATCGCGGCGGCTCGCCCGACATTGACCTCACGACCAACGCCCGCCCGGAGGAAATCCGCCGCCTGGTGAACAGGACGGACCCCGTGGCGGTGATCGTCATGGGCGAGCAGTTCGGCACCATACGCGTGCACTACGCTCGGCAGGCAGACGCCTCGCAGTCCGAGACGGTGGGCGCGTCGAGTCCACGCCCGGCTTCGCTGGATCCCGAGCCGGTGAGCGACGTGGATATCGTCGAGATCACCACCTATCGCAGCGATGTCTATGCCTCCGACTCGCGCAAGCCTGAGGTCACCTTTGGCGACCGGCTCGAAGACGATCTGCTGCGGCGCGACTTCACCATCAACGCGATGGCGCTGGACCCCCTCGGCGGCGATATCATCGATCCCTGGGGCGGGCAGGTGGACCTGGCGGCACGACTGGTGCGCGCGGTGGGCAATGACCCTGAGCGGCGCTTTGACGAGGATCCTCTGCGCATGCTGCGGGCGGCCCGATTCGCGGCGCAGCTCGGCTTCACCATCGAGCCGTCCACCGCGCACGCCATGGGCGCGCAATCTGTCACCCTGGGCAAGATCAGCCGCGAGCGCATTCGCGATGAGCTCACGAAGCTGTTGGTGACATCGCGCCCCAGCCTGGGTCTGCGCCTGCTCGTGGATTTCGACCTCATGCCATATATCGTCCCCGAGGTGCTTGAGCTCCGTGGCGTGAGCCAGGCTCCGGCGCACTCGAAAGATGTCTATGAGCACGTGCTGCGTGTCGTGGAGCGCAACCCCTCGCGTCCGGCCAGCCGCTGGGCGGGTTTGCTGCACGACATCGCCAAGCCACGCACCAAGTCCGTGGAAAACGGGAAGGTGCATTTCTATGGGCATGAGGATGTCGGTGCGGTCATGACGCGAGATATCTTGCGCCGCCTGAAGTTCGATAAGCCGTTCATTGACCACGTGTCTCGGCTGGTGAAGCTGCATATGCGCGCCAACTCCTACCTGCCCGAGTGGACGGATGGGGCAGTGCGCCGCATGATGCTGGACGCCGGTGATGCCATGGACGATCTGCTCGATCTTTCCAGCGCGGATATCACGAGCTATCGGCCTGAGAAGGTCTCGCGCGCCGAGAAGCGCGTGGAGGAGCTGCGGGCGCGCTGCCAGTGGCTGCGTGAGGAGGCAGAGCGGGTGCCCCTGCGCAGCCCGCTGGACGGCAACGACCTCATGGCGCTCTTTGGCCGCGAGCCCGGCGCGTGGATCCGCCCCATCAAGGACTACCTGCTCAACCTGGTGATCGACGAGCAGCTGAGCCCTGATGATCGCGAAGAGGCCGAGCGTGAGGCGCGCCACGCGATGGATCTGCTGGAGCACGGCCTGCCATTGCCGGCCCCCCAGATGCCGCCGGCAGCGCCGCCACCGGGCGAAGAGCCACACGTGGGTGAGCGCAAGCGAGAGCGTCGCGCGGCCCAGCGCCGGCAATCGCGCGCGGCGACCGGCCCAGGCAAGGGGTAGCGCGCGCCTCAGGGGGGCTCGTCACGCAGGCCACGCCGGCAGGTGTGAGCAAGGCATGGCAGAGCGGCGCTATCCCTGGGCGGCGATGGCCTCACGATGCGTGCGGCAGTGGTCCGCTACCTCATGCGCCACATAGTCGGCCACGGTGCCGTCCCAGCCTTCGAAGGGCTTGGCGCGCAGCAGGGTCGGCTCGTCGAGGTCACGCACGAATTGCAGCAGCACCGCGTGCGCCCACTCCCACTCCGCGAGCTGATCCTCAGCCGTGAGTGGCTCACCCTCGGCAACCTCGGCCTCGTTCCAGGCATCACGGTTCGCTGCGACCGTGACCAGCGCCTCTGGACGCTTCCCCGTGGCCAGCATCTCGGGCAACGCCTGCAAGACGACCAGCTCCCACGCGGTGAGGTGAGCCACCACGTTCTTGACCGACCATGCGCCGACGACGCCTTTACGCTCCTGCGCCTCCGCTGGAATCCCGGCGAGCAGCGCGACGAAGCCGGCATGCTCACGCTCTAGCGTGTCCACGAGCGACTCGTGCGCGCTCATGCGTCTTGTCCTCCCTGGTGCCGCGTGATCACAAACCCTGCCCGATAGGATAGCACAAGACGCGTGAGCCCTACCTGGCGCGGCTCAGTCGAAGCTCACGCCCGCGACGCGCAACACGCCAGCACCTATGTCAAGCATCCGGCAGAGATCGGGATACAAGATGTCATGCGACCTCGTGACGCAGAGCGAGGATGCCACGTTGAAGAAGAGTCATCACAAGATTCGAGGCGATGCCGTCCCGCACTAGACAAATAGGTGTGTGACATGAGATAGTGATGTCGTAAGGTTGGCTCTCCGCCACCTGTATCCGCACCTCTTCCAACGCGTTCCGACGCACCCTTCACTGACCCCTCGTCCCTCTTGCGCTCCCATATCAGCACTCGCCGCGGCGAGCATTGATGACGGCCATCCACATTCAGCATCCGCACTGACCGGTGGCGTCTTCAATGGATCTTCCGCCTCGACATGCGCGATGTGTGTGGCCAAGGTCAGGTGACAATCGCTGTACCTAAGGAACTCCCCTCACTTGTTGGACA
>DASWAC010000400.1:0-3272 GCA_036391335.1 Ktedonobacterales bacterium | reverse complement strand
TCTCTATGACCTGCTGCCCTACCTCCTCCTCCTCAGCGGGCGAGGCATCGCTGTGCTGGCGGCGCTCCTGGGCGAGCTGGCGCGGTCGGCAGCCCGGCTGGATGTCCGCACAGCGAGAGTGGTGGGGCGCGCCGTGGCGGGAGCGCTGCTGGCGGCGCTGGTGGCGTGGAGCTTGCTCATCTATTGGCCCAGGCAGATCGAGCTACGAACGGGCTATTCAGGCCTGCCGAACGAGCAAAAGCTGGATCTCGCCCAGGTCTATGCGCTACACCCGAAGCATGCCGTCGTGATCACGACTGACTCGATGATCTATAACTACGTGCTGTTCCCGCTCAATGATCCGGCGCTGCGCGGTGAGACGATCTATGCCTACGCGTCCGACTCGGCGAGCTATGCCGACCTGCGCGCGGCCTATCCCGATCGGGCAGTTTATCTGATGCTGACGGACCTTGCTGGCCATGTCACACTCGAGTCACTGCGCTAGGCTTGGCGCGGACTAAGCTGAGCCGCGGATATGGCCGTATAGACAGTTTTTCTGGAAATAGCAAGCGATTGCGTTGAGCTGCGAGTTTCTTAAGGTTGGATGAAGACGGCTTGACACAGGGGGGGTCTTGTGGTACGTTTGGAATGCATCCGGGAGTGGGAATGACGTTACCGACCTAACTAATCATTCCCAAGACTACCGAGGAACTTCGGGAAGGAGTCACGACCCATGTTCCCCATGAAAAAGCCGATCCGCCTCCTGGGAATGGAATTCCAGGTTGACAGGTAAGGCCCGTCACGGCGGGCCAGTCCACAGAGCGTGGAGACCGGATCGATGCTCCCCTGTCAGAGCCCGGGTTTAGATAACCTTCGTGTTTCCCCGGAGATTCAAAACTATCTTCTGTGCTTGGGGTGTCTCGCCGCTACCTCCACGGACCCCTTTTCGGGAGCAACCGTGAAAGGCGATGAGAATCGAGCGTCTAGGGCCGACTGAGTCGAGTCGGCCCTCTTCGTGTCTGTGAGATGACGCCCTTAGAATCCCAGGGCCTCACGCACCAGAATGATGGTGACGCGGCCTGGGTTCGGCTCACCGCGATAGATCACGAGCTTGTTGAGCGAGCTGTTGCGCCCAAACGCCGCCTGCATGCGCTCATTTTCGAGCGGGTGGGAATGCCGCTCGACGCGCTCGATCCCCTCTTCGAGAGTGCTGACGATCTTCTGCGTGCCGACGATCCAGATCAGCTTCTCTGCCCCAAAGACATAGCCGGCCACTTGGCTGCCCGAGCCCGACGCGATGAGCACCTGACCATCTTCGGTGATCGCGTGCACACTGCCTACACCATAGCTCGGCGTGGCGATCAGCTGGCGGATGCGCTGACCTTCGCTCGCGCGGTCCATCTTCGCCGTCATGGCTCTGATGCTCTTGTACTTCCCGGACTGATTCAGCTCGGCGCCGAGCCCGATGGCATCAACGGTGACCGACGCTGCGGTCAAGACTTCCGCGCCCTGGGGAATCAGTGCGAGGGCAGCTGCGCGGGCGTCCTCGGCGGTCTCTGCCACCACGACATCGAAGCCACGCCGGCGGAGCGCGGCGACAGTGGTTTCCACGGAGGCGTCGGAGGCAAGGGAAGTAAAGTCAGTCGTGGCAATCGTCATGAAGAGGGGTCTCCTTTGGATCAGTGCTATCCTGCTGAGTTGAGAACCGCACTTTCGATAGTATAGTGCTAAACTTATTACGCGTCAACACTCCATTGGGTAGCAAGACTCGAAGCGGGCACATGACAATCGGCGCGCCACCTCACCAGAAGCGGCGCGCGACCTGTCGCCCTCGCTAGCTGGCCAGCGAGAGAAGCGCTTGCTCAGACGTGGGGGTATGCATGACCCCGCTGCTGGTGAGCCGGACGACATAGAGCGGCCGTGCCGACTGATGGGGCAGCGGCGCAATCATCACGACTCGCTCGATCACCGCTGGCTCGCCCTCGATGCCCGCAAGCACATCCACCAGGATGATCTCGTCCCCTGGCGTAAAGGTGGTCTCGTAGCCTTCCATCGGGACCTCCTGTCGCATGCAACAGGCGGGTTCCTCCAGCCACAGCATTGTGAAGCTGGTGCGGATACCGCTCCCTTGCGGCTCTGCCCGCGCCATCCATTCACACGCCACCCGGCGGCAGACCACACTTGGCCTGGTCGCGCTCATGATGGGCCGCCTCTCGGCCCGCACAGATGAGACACCGCACGCTTGCTGTCGCGGGCGATTCCCAACCGTTACCAGGCAGCGTACCCAAGAGGATCATGCTATGTCAAGCTTCTCGCGCCTCGCGCGGGCTATTTCGTGCGCGGTGGCATATGGCGTCACGCCGATTTGTGCACTGTGCCAAGCGCACCATGTGCTGCCCGCATGGCAGTATGCCGTGGCTCACCGGCCTGCTTGACGGCTATCTCCCTTCACACTATTATTACGTCACACGATATAGCGCTATGCGTAGTATCCGCAGCGCCGCAACACACTGGAGCCAGCCATGGCGACACCTCAGGGAGCGCACGCTCTCGGCGCGCGCCTTCGCGCGATCTTGGTGGCAATCCTTGCCGGGATCTTCTTCCTCTTCTTCGACGTCACCAAGCATACCCCATCACTGGCGGCCGTGAATCCGTTCGCGGAAGACCCGTATGATGCGGTGGGCTCCTATGCGGTGCTGGCGTCCGGCTTTCTCGCCGCCCTCGCCCTCGTGCGCGTATCTTGGCCTGTGCGGCCCGCGAGGGACCGCGCCCCGCGGGCGATCTTGCTCGCACGAACCAAGCTCGCGATTGTGCTCATGGTGGTTGTCACCGTGGCTGCTGACGGCGTAGCACTGGCTCGCCACACTGCGGCGTGGCAGGGAACGACAGCAGGCATTGTGCTCTGCGCCCTGCTTTCGGGGCTCATCCTCATCGCGCTGGCCACCGGCATGGTCATTCGACCGGCAGGCCTGGTGACACGCGCCTCCAGGGGCCACATCGTGTGGGCAGCGCTTGTCCTGGCGGGCAGCCTGGTCGTGCTGGCCGTCTACCCGGAAGCGCTGCGAGACTCCATCCCAGGCGAGCTATTCACTGTGGTGACCGGAGCAGTGCTGCTCTTTGCCTCTGTGCGAGCGGCGCTCATGGCGCTCGTGCCTGCGCAGCCAGAGGAGGCCTCGTCTGCCGGACGCTCACATGGGTGGGTCGTCGGGTTGCGCTGGGTGCTCGTGCTTGGCGCGGGGCTGACGCTGGGGCTGGCGATCTTTCTCGCCGAAGCCCGCCAGGAGGGCATGGCC
>DASWAC010000399.1:0-3219 GCA_036391335.1 Ktedonobacterales bacterium | reverse complement strand
GAGACGACGCGCGCCTCTTGTCCCGATGGCAGCACGCGCACGTCGGGCGTGGAGAACGAGGCATGCAGGAATGGCAGGCCCAGCGTCACCAGCACCGCCAGCACGGCCACGCCCACTGGAACGGGGAAGCGCATCACGAAGTGCGAGAGGCGGTACCACGCGCCGCGGGCCTCATTGGCCTGTCGCGCTGTAGCGGAGCGGCGGAAGAGGCGCTGCACCGAGAGCGCATTGATGCGTGTGCCGAGCACCGCCAGGATGGCCGGCAAGAGGGTCAGCGCGGCCAGCATCGTCACCACCACCGCGCCAATCGCGCCCAGGCCCATGCTGCGCAAGAAGCCTTCTGGGAAGAGCAAGAGGCCGAGCAAGCTCACGCTGACGGTGAGGCCTGAGAAGAGCACGGTGCGTCCAGCGGTCGCGACGGTGCGCTCCAGCGCGCGACGGGTGTCTCCCCTTGAGGCGGCAAGCTCCTCGCGGAAGCGTGTGATGATGAATAAGGCGTAGTCGATCGCCAGCCCCAGGCCGAGCACCGTGACCACATTGATGGCAAACACGGAGATGGACGTCACCCCGGTGAGCAGCCGCAGCGCGGCGAATGCGCCCAGGATGGTGACACCGCCGATGAGCAGCGGCAGGCCTGCGGCCACCAGGCTGGCGAAGACAATGACGAGCAGGATGCCAACCAGTGGGAAGCTGATGATCTCAGCGTGCTCCAGGTCAGCGCTCACCTGCGCGTTGACGGCGACATTCACGGGCACATTGCCGCCCATGGTGACCTGGAGGGTCGGCGAGGTGAGCAGCGGCAGCACGCGCTTATACTCTTGGGCCTTGTCCGTTTGGCTCGCAGCGGCCAGAGTGACGATGGCGAATGTCTCATGCCCATCGCGCGAGAGAAAGCGCGCGCTGTGGGTAGAGTAGTACGAGGCGACAGAAGCCACCTCACTGCGCGTCTGGAGTGCGGCCAGCATCCCGGTCGCCGCGCCGGTGAAGGCCGGATCGGTCGCGCTGAGCGTGTCGCTGCGCATGAGGACGATCACGTCGGCGGTTGCCCCGCCCAGGTGCTGATTGAGCAGCGCGGTGGCCTTTGACGACTGGCTGTTGGGGTCGTCGAATCCTCCTGGCGTGAGTAAGCCAAAGAGTCCGGTGCCAAATTGGGCCGCGGCGAGCACGACCAGCAGGCTGAGGACGAGCACAATCCATCGGGCGCGATAGAGCGCGCCACCCAGGTGCGTCAGCATGTCTTGACTCTTTCTGAATGAGGCTCATTCATATGAGCGTAAGAAGTGGCGGCGACGGCCATTCGTTGTGAGCACCTCCGCTCGCGGCGGAAGGAAGATTCGCGGGAGAGCGCACCGGCCAGGGCGAGGCGCGCGCGTGATCGTGTCACGGATGTGGGCATGTGTCCTCCAAGCTGGGAGAGAAGCCAGTATGGCTAGGAGTGTGGCACAGTGAGGTGAATGAGCCTCATTCACTGCTCGACGGCAAATACCTCCCTACGCTAGACATGATATAGATTGGGAACGGCGCCTATGACGCTGAATGGTTGGGGGATGTGCCACCGGCTTCGTTGCGCCTGATGAGTGGCGGGCCAAAGAATAGCCGCTCGATGACCTCGATGACCCCTTCGCGATAGAAGTCCTCGCGCTCACCCAGCTCGATGGCAAAGCATTGCTGCAGCGCGGCGCTCACCAGGGTGTCGAGGAGCTTCGCATACACAGCCGTGTCGAATGGCGGGATGTGGCCCTGGGCGATGAGCAGCTGGAAGTACGCATCGAGTGAATCTGCGATCACATCCTTGCCCGCCCTGATGCGCTCCGCTTCCTGGCGCGTCTGCGCCTCTACCTGAAAGTAGGTCATGAAGCGGAGGTTCTCACGACCGGTGCGGAAGGTCGCCTCGATGATCCTCCGTGGCACCTGCTCTACGGGCAGGGTGAGAAGCTCTGGCGATCGGATCACCTTGACCACCTCATCATTCAGTGCGATGCAGGCCTCGACGAGGATCTCGTGTTTGGTCTGAAAGTACAGATAGATCGTCCCCACCGCGACACCTGCGCCACGTGCGATCTCGGCGGTGGTGGTCTCCTCGTAGCCCTTTCGCGCGAAGAGCTCGCGCGCGGCGCTGAGGATCGCTTGCCGCTTGTCGCGGATGTCGTCGCGGGTAGGGTCTGGCATGACCTGTGGGTCCCTTACACTGAATGAGGCTCACTCATAGTGTTACCATGGTGGCCCGTTGCCTGTCAAGGCCCCGTGACACGGTGGCCGCGATGGCGGGCGTCCTCCTCATCGCGGTGGCGCCCCGCCGGCGGATCATACGAGCGGGAGCCGTCCCTGCGAGCCGGGGCTCCGATCTACTTGACAAATAGCAAAGAGCATATGGTATATATATGCTTGTAACTTATCTCGCCACATATAGAGGATATATGCTGAATATCTCGTGATGTGTGACGTAATAAGAGATAAGGGTTGTGCGGGTCGCCAGCCTCACACGCTGGCGGTGTCGCTGGCTCGAGACGGCGGCGAGGAAAGGAGACGTGACGCGGCTGAAGACTGGCTGGCTCGTCAGACAGAGCGCAGAAGGACCCTGCGCCGGCTCTCTCGAAGGTTCAAGGAAGGCACATCGCATGGACCATCTCACCGAATTTGTCATGGGCGTCGCGCTCCTCGGCTTGGTGCTGGCGGGCTTGCGGATTCTGTCCGACATAATTCGCCGCGCCAAGCAGCGCGTTTTCCTCTACTTCACCCTCGGCGTCAGTGGCGCCATACTGCTGATCGCCCTCGCGGTCGCCATCCTGCCTTTGATCGTGTCGTGGCCAGCGGCCTTGCAGGTGCTTGCCGGCGTGCAGGCGGGCTTGCTGATCGCCGCGCTGATTCTCGCGGCCCTGGGCCAGATCCAGTCGGCCCGCACGGAGCGCGCGCTGCGCGAAAAGCTCAAAGAGGTCGAAGGGAAGCGAGATCTACTCGAACAAACTCGGCTAGATGAAGGCACGGCGGATCGGGCCTCGCTGCGTGAGATCGCGGCCCAGACGGCGCGCAACAGCAGTGGAGAGCACAGCATGACGGTGCGGCGACGGCTGCTCCTGCTCCCCGAGGCGGTAGAGGCCGACTAGCCGCCAACTGCGGATAAGGATGTCCCCACAGCGTGGCAAGGATGCCCGCGACGGAGGCCTGAGGACGCCAGCCGGCCTGACTGGCGTCCCACGTTGCGTGACGTTCTCACGCCCT
>DASWAC010000398.1:0-2319 GCA_036391335.1 Ktedonobacterales bacterium | reverse complement strand
GTTGCGCGTCATCCAGGTTGTGCTCTGCCTCGCCTGGATCCACACTCACTCAGCGCTCCTTTTCGCACATTAGCTCTCTGCCCGATCCGGATCGCTTGCGGGTCGGTACGCTGGATCACGCTGCTGACGGGCGCGATTCTCGTCATTCTTGCGAATGTACGCCGCATGGACCTCATCAGCGCTGAATCCCTGATCGAGGGCGAGCTGGACGAAGAAGTGGAGAATGTCAGCCATCTCGTCCAGCCGTGCCTGCCGCGTCTCAGCCTCAGGTCGGGCGTTCTTCCAGGGCTTCCAGCTCAGCTCATCATCGAGCTCGCAGCACTCATGCACGATAGCGCGGGTCCATGTGGTCAGGCGCTCTCTTGGCGGCAGGGCATAAAACCCCTGTGGCCGGACCTGCGCATAGAAGTTGGCGAGTGAGGCTTGCCGGGCGAAGATGTCGAGCAAGCGATCACTCTGCTCTGCGGTGTCGTGCGCCACTGGCTAACCTTCTCTCGGTGACGGCCCCGCACGGCTCGCGACCGCCCGGCCATGCCCGCATCTCGCGCGAGCTTAGTTGATGCCGAGCTCCCAGCGAGCCAGCTCACTCATCCGCTCCATCGTCCAGGGTGGATCGAATGTCAGTGTCACATTGCACTTCTCGACATTCGGCACGGACATCGCGTGGCTTTCCACGTCGGCCATGACCTCGCCCGCAACGGGGCAGCCGATGGCAGTGAGCGACATCGTCACGTCCACCTCCGCGCCGCGCACAGTCAAGTCATAGATAAGTCCCAAATCAACGATATTCACGGGAATCTCGGGATCATACACCTCGCGTAGCGCGGCGATCAGCTCCTTGATGTCCACCGTGGTCTCGCCCTCGATGTGGGGCTTTATCATCTCTTCGTCAAGCTCTTCTGCCATCTTAGACTTTCCTCATCATATCCAGTTGACCACCGCGAGCCGAGTGCATCGGCCAGTGCATCCCCATCACTGCAACTCTGAGTATAGTGCGCCATCGAGTGGCATTTCATGCCATTAGGCTCCGGCCCGCTATCCAATGCGGACGACGTCTGCGACACTCTGTGTCTGACCGGCCTATCATTCTCGCACGAGATTGCCAGCCATCGCTACTCATCAACCTCAACCGCTGTGATGAATCGGTCACGAAGCGCGCGTTGCTCGGCCACCAACGCAAGTCCAGCCTCCAGGGCAGGCACGATGCCCAGGCCCGCGCGATATGCGGGGTCCAGTGCCTGCGACACCGGCACTTCGATCCCGCCGGCGGTCTCTAACGGCGAGAAGGAGTAGGGGCCATCATGTCGGGCAAGATAAACCGAGGTGAATTCCGTTTCGGTCTCGGCACGCACCAGCATCTTACCCAGCCACTCGATTTCTGGCGCGATACCCAGCTCCTCTCGCAGCTCTTGCCTGGCCGCCTCTTCATAGGTCTGCCCTGCCGAGACATGGCCCGATGCCGAGGCGCAGAGCCCGCCGGGATAGAGATCCTTCGTGGCGGCTCGGCGCTGCAACAGCAGCGTTTGACGGCTGGTCAGCACAAGCACCTCTACGCTGCGGTGAATGAGCGAGGGATCGCGATTCGCATCGCCGCGGCGCACGACACCAATCACCTCGTCGTGCTCATCCACCCGATCGAGCATCTCATCAGGGTCATCGGTCATCAGAGTGGGTTTGGGCTGGCGTGGCCCTGACGCATCCACCCCCAGCACATAGCGCTCTAGCGCGAGGGCCGCGCCATCGTGCTCGAAGGCGAGGGTCTCGACCTGTGCCGCCGCCTTCACCTCCGGCTGAGCTTGACCCATCGCGACACCGATCCCCGCTATGCGCAGCATCGAGACATCGTTGCCGCCATCGCCTATTCCCAGTGTCTCATCGAGGGAAATGCCCAGGCGATCGGCGAGCTTGCGCATCTGGAAGCCCTTCGAGACATCGCGCCGGACATAGGTGATCTCGTCGGGTCCAAAGCTCCCGGCGCTCAGCATCTGCATATCCAGGTGCGCCGGTCGTCCCTCCAGCCAACCCTTTGCGGGGCTCTCGGCATAGCTAAAGGCCACCACACGCAAGGGAAGCCCTGGCCGCCCGTGCAGCTCGCCGAGTGGGACGAGGGTCAGCTGATCGGCAAACAGCTCGAGATAGTCGAGCGACGCGTCGGCAGCGCCATCCCACTCCGCGGCAGCGAGATGCTCGCCATCTTCGTGGAAATATTGCACGATGGGGCGCAGCCCACCCTCAGCCAGCGCCCGGCAGGCTTCCGCCACATGCTCGCGATCCATCGCCTCATGTGTGATGACCTCGCCGTCGGGATACGAGCGCACC
>DASWAC010000397.1:0-5312 GCA_036391335.1 Ktedonobacterales bacterium | reverse complement strand
CACCCCACTCGCGATAGCTTGCTTCTTGCCCTATTGGCTCGCGGATCCTCACCTGAGGCCGGAGCACAGTGAGCTGGATCGGTAGGCCCGCCTGCGCCGACAACTCAGCAAGAGTCAGTGAGCTCTATCCTGGTGCCTCTCTCACCCCAGCGCGGGGCGGATCACCCGGCGATAGAGGTCCGATTGCAGGGTCTCACGCGGGTCGAGCCGGCCCTTGAGCGCGGCGAAGGTCGCCAGCGTGGCGGCCGGATACATCCGGCGGAACTGCTCGGGAGTGAGCGCGCTATCTTTGGCGAGGTAGAAGGTGCCGCCCGCCTCGATCACCAGATCATTCAGCTCGCGCAGCAGCTTGTTGATATCCGCTTGCGCACCCGGCGCCACAGAATAGTCGAGCGCGAGAGAATAGCCATCGCGCAGATAGCCCAGCGGGAAATGGCTGGCGACATGCTTCTTCAGCACGGCCAGACCGGCCACATGGCCCGCGCGTCGCGACCGCGTGAGGATCTCGCCAAACACCTCGCGCGCGACGGGGCCCGGCACGAAGCTCTGATGCTGCGCCATGCCACCAGGGCGGTAGACGTCGTTGAGATGCGGAATGCTATCGAGCAGAAAGTTGGCGGGCATGTACGGCTGCCGGTGCCCCTTTCTTCCGCTCTGGCGGCTCCCGCTGGCCCACTGGAGGCCGTTGATCAGGCCCACCGCAGACTCTTTGAAGAGCGGCCGCAGCAGCCGTGGCAACAGGCCAGCTGGCGCGATACGCAGTGCCAGACTCGTGCGGGATTGATAGCTCGCGCTCAGGCTCCTTCTGGGATCCGGGTCCTCGCCGGGCAGCAGCTCGCGTGAGGTCCGCAGCAGGCCACGACCTAGGTGTGCGCCCTGCGCCGAGGTATCCACCCAGCCGACCACGTGGTCCGAGGAGGCTGCCAGGCCGTCTAAGCCTGAGAGGAGCGCATCGAGCGAGCCATAGGCGTGTTGATGCTGCTCCACCAAGCCGGAGTAGATGCGCCGCAGCCGCAAGGTGATGGCAGTGAAGCAGCCCAGCAGGCCCCAGCTGCCGATCGCATAGCGCGAGAGGTCCTGACCGTCGCCAGCCGTGAGGGTGATCTCCTCGCCAGAGGGGAGCGCTAGGGTGCAACGGAGCACGTGGTCGCCGAGGGTGCCCGCCGGGATGTTGTTCTTCCCGTGGATGTCAGCCGCCAGCGCTCCGCCCAGCGTGACCGCGCTCGTGCCGGGGATGACCGGCGGCCACCAGCCATCGGCGATGACGTGTTTGCAGAGCTGGGCGACTGTCACACCGGGCTCCACGGTGATCTCGCCGTGCTCCACATCGTAGGCCAGCACACGATTCATCAGCGTGCAGTCCAGGGCAACGCCGCCGTCATTGAGCGCGAGGTCACCATAGCTGCGGCCCGCGCCACGCATGGCAACCGTCTGGCCGGCGCCATCGGCGGCACTCAGCGCCTCGCGAGCCTCACTTGCCGAGGTCGGGCGCACCGCCTGGCTGTGAGCACGGCTGAGCAAGCCATAGCCCTCGAAGGATGCCACGGGATCGGTTATCATCGCTCACCTCTCAAAAAGTCGTGCGCTTCATCACCGCGCCGGGCAGCGCACGCACGATGCCCATGATGCCGCGCCAATAGCCGGGGGCATAGACCACCTCGGCGCCACCATCCAGACTGGCGGCAATGCGCCGGGCGATCGGCTCTGGGAGTGAGGTGAGGGGCTTGGGCGTCTTGACCGTGGCCGTCATCGGAGTGGCGACGAAGCCCGGCTTGATGGTGACCACGCGCACGTTCGTCCCCGCCAGGCGATAGCGCAGCGATTCAAGATAGACACTCAGCGCCGCCTTCGACGCCTGATAGGCGCTATTCCCCTTGCGTCCACGGTCTCCCGCGACGGATGAGAGGCCCACCAGCGTGCCGCCACCGCGCGCGCGCAGGGCGGTCGCGCCCGCGTCGAGCCAGGCCATCGCGCCGATGGTGTTCGTTTCAATCATGGCGCGCTGCTCGTCAAAGGGCCACACGTCACCCTGGCCCAGCGGCATGATGCCAGCGCAATAGATGACGGCGCGCAGCGGCACGGAGCCCATCTCAGTCGCGATGCGCTCGATGAGCCCAGGAACGGCGGCATAGTCTGTCACGTCGTGGGCATACGCGCGCGCGACCGGCAAGGCACTCCCCCGCAGCGAGGCGCTGAGCGCGGTGAGGGCGTCTTCCCGGCGGGCAAGCAGCGCCAGGGTATAGCCCCGCCCGGCAAGCTCGCGAGCCAGCGCGGCCCCGATGCCGCTGGAAGCCCCGACAATGATGGCGCCGCGAGACGCTGCGGGCATAGGTCCGTTCTCCTCACTTCATGCGAGCGCTCAGGCGCTCCAGAGGTATTATCCCCGACGACGTGCGCCGAGGCAACCGCGCGCGGACCCCCATGCCGCATCTGCCGGGCGGGCAGGCGCACGGTGGCGCCACACGGCCTGGGCCACGCCAGAAGCTCTGCCATCGAGATGCGAGACGATTGTCACACCACCGTCACACTTTCGCCATATGCTCTCTGTACCATGACTCGCTGAGGGGAAGCCTTCCCTCGTGATGAAGGCCGTTCACACACCGAGGATGCGGACCATGGACATATTCGCGGAAAATCAGACCGGACGGGACTACCTCAGGGCGTTCTTCGGCGTCATCTGGCGTGGTGCCACCTACCGGAAGCTGGCCTACCTGCTCGCCGCGTTCCCGCTGGGAATGATCTATTTTATCGTGCTGGTCACCGGCATCTCGACGGGCCTGAGCATGGCGCCCATTGGCATCGGCCTGTTGGTCTTGCTGCTCACAATGGCCTGCTGGTGGGGATTTGCCATCTTCGAGCGCGCGCTGACGATGTGGTGGCTGGGGGTCACCATCGCGCCGATGTCGTCGCCGCCCGCCGCGCCACAGACTCTTTGGCAGCGCATCCAGGCGATGCTGCGTAACCCTGTGACGTGGAAGAGCCTGGTCTACCTCTTTCTCGACTTTCCCTTCGGCATCTTCGCCTTCACCGTGACCGTGGTGCTGCTCTCGATCGGGCTGTACCTGTTCCTCCTCCCACTCGCCTACATCATCGGCACCGCGCTCTATAATGCCAATCCTCAGGTTGGCGCCATCTCGCTCGTCCAGGTCACTTCGCAGAGCTATGTACCCATCACCGGCGTCATCGAGCCAGGAACCCTGGCCATCACCTTCCTCATCGCTGTGCTCGGGCTCTTCCTGACACTCGTCTCGCTGCACATCCTCAATGGCATCGCGTTCCTTTGGGGGCAGTTCGCGCGGCTGATGCTGGGCATGAGCGACTCGTCACGCCATCTGGCGGAGGCGCGGGCAGTGGCGGCGCACGAGCGCGCGCGGGCCGAGCAGGCCGACCAGACACGGCGCGAGCTGATCGTGAGCGTCTCGCATGAGCTGCGCACGCCCATTGCGAGCATTCGCGGGCACACCGAGTCGCTGCTCACGCCAGAGGGCCAGCGGCTGCCAGAGGAGGAGCGGCAGAAATACCTGGGCATCGTCGCTCGTGAGTCGGAGCGCCTGGGCGCACTGGTGGATGACCTGCTGGCGCTGGCGCGGGCCGACTCGGGTGAGCTCAAGCTCGCCATACGGCCTGTTTCCGTGGAGGAGGTCATCACCGAGGCGCACGAGTCGCTGGCCCCCCTGGCCGCGCGCGAGCGCCAGGTGACGCTGGTGCGCAATGTCGCGCCGGGGCTGCCGCCGGTGATGGCCGACCGCGACCGGCTGGTGCAGGTGCTGCTGAACCTGATGCGCAACGCGATCACCTACACTCCTGAGGGTGGCATCGTCTCGATTGCCGCCACACAGGTGGATCCGTCGCATGTCGTGCTCAGCGTCAGCGACACCGGCAGTGGCATCGCTCCCGCCGATCTGCCACACGTTTTCGACCGCTTCTATCGCACCGACGCGTCCCGCTCGCGAGCCACCGGCGGCTTTGGGCTGGGGCTCTCCATCGTGCGCGACCTGGTGGAGGCCATGGGCGGCGCGGTGAGCGTGAGCAGCACCCTGGGCGAAGGCAGCCAGTTCTGGGTGACCCTGCGCGCGCTGCCCGGCCAGCTCTAGCCGATGGCTCACCTTTCCCATTCCCAAGGGCGCCCTCGCGCGACTACGCTCTCCACAGAGAGCACTCATGCCGCACGCTTGGAGGGAGGGACGCCTCACATGGCGCAGATTCTAGTGGTCGAGGATGAGGTGGATATCTGCAACTTGATTCGCAGCCACCTGGAGTCCGCCGGGCACACGGTGCACCAGGCCTTCGACGGGCCCGCTGCCCTCACCCTGGTGGAGCGGCACTCCCCGCAACTCGTCATCCTCGACTGGATGCTCCCAGGGCTCGATGGGCTGGAAGTCTGCCGCCAGATTCGCAAGAGCCACCTCATGCCGATCATCATGCTCACGGCGCGCGCGGAAGAGGTGGACCGTGTGCTGGGGCTCGAAGTGGGCGCGGATGACTATGTGACGAAGCCCTTTGGCATGCGTGAGCTGATGGCGCGGGTGCGCGCCGTGCTGCGCCGCGTGGAGCTCGATAGCCAGGCGACCCCTGTGGCCGCCAGCGCGTCTGATGCCCCTGGCGGGGAAAGCGCTGTCATCGAGCGAGGCCCCCTGTGCATCGACTCCCTGACGCACACGGTCGTGCTTGAAGGCATCGAGGTGGACCTCACTCCAAAGGAGTTCGAGCTGCTGTGGCTCTTCGCCGCGCACCCCGGCAGAGCCTATAGCCGCGAATATCTCGTCGAGCACGTCTGGGGCTATGACTTCGACGGCATGGACCGCACAGTGGACTCGCATATCATGCGGCTGCGCAAGAAGCTGGGATCGCTGGGCGACAAGATCGTGACGGTCTGGGGCGTCGGCTACCGCTTCGTGATATGACGGCTGGAATCGCCGCACTATTGACACATATTCGTCATAGATTGCCCACACTTGGCTGTCATGATCTCTCTTGAGGCCACCGTCACCGTGACCACTCTCGCGGCCTCATCTTCGCCATGGAGGAGGGATTACCACATGATTGGCGAGCATCCCAATACGACTCATTCCAATGACTTCCCCGAGCCCCGGCCCGTCAGGCCACAGGAAGCAGCCAACAAGCCCCCCACATGGGTGCGCGTCATCGGCATCTCGATCATCGTCGTGATCGTGCTGGGGGCCTTCGCCGGCCTCGCCACAGGGATCGCCGCGCTGGTCGCGTATGCCACGCCGCCGGCCACCACGACGAGCGACCAGGCGTTTTCGGTCTCGGGGATTCCAACCCTGCGCATCAACGCCAATGCCGCCGAC
>DASWAC010000396.1:0-2438 GCA_036391335.1 Ktedonobacterales bacterium | reverse complement strand
CGTTTCTCACCGGCCTTGGCATCCGCGAGGAAGCCGCCCGCATCGCCGCCGAGCGCTTCCCATTGGCCGACACGGAGCGGCACACCGATCGCGGCCAGGCTGACTTGCTGCGACGCAAGATGTGGCAGAGCAAGGTCAGTGTGCTGCTGCAGCCGGGCGGGCTGGGCGACTTCAGGGTGCTGACGCAGGCAAAGGGCGTGGCCGAATGAGGGATGCGCGGCCTGAGCTATATACACCATGCACTATAATGTGCCTGGGCCATCTCTCCACGCCAGATATCTCTCACAACAGGAGCACCGACAGCTATGGAGCAGGACCTCACCGGGCAGAGGCTTGGCCAGTATGAGATCCTGGAGCCCATCAGCACACAGCATCCCGCACGCGTCTATAGGGCTCGGCAGATGATCCTCGAGCGCGACGTGGCGCTCAAGGCGCTCCCGCTGGCGAGCGATGACACCGAGCAGGATGGACGCCTGCGCCGTTTCTATGATGAGGCGCGGGTCGTCGCGCGGCTCAACCATCAGCACATCGTGCCCGTGCATGATTTCGGTGAGGAGCACGACTGGGCCTTCATCGTGATGGAATTCGTGCGCGAGGGCACTGTGCGCGACCGCATCCAGACGGCGGGCCGCGATGGGCAGACGCTTGAGCTTGCCTGGACACTCAGCATCGCCACCCAGGCCGCCTCGGCGCTGGCCTATGCCCATGCGCAGGGCGTGGTGCATCGCGATGTCAAGCCCGGCAACATGCTCTTGCGATCACGCGACACGATGCTGCTCTCTGACTTTGGCATCGCTCTGCTGGCGGATTCAGGAGCCACGCCGGGCATCAGCGCTGAGGTGGTGGGCACGCCGCATTACATGGCGCCAGAGCAGGCCACCCTCGGCGCGAAGGTGGACGCCCGCTCAGACATCTATGCGCTGGGCGCGTCGCTCTATCACTGCGTCACTGGCACATTTCCCTTCGAGGCCACCAATGCGGTCGAGCTGCTGGCCAAGCAAGTGCACCAGCCACTCGTGCCGCCGCGCCGGCTCGTGCCCACCCTGCCCTCTCTGGTGGAGGCGATCATCTGCAAGGCGATGGAGAAGGATCCGGCGCGACGCTATCAACAGGCGAGTGAGATGGAGGCCGATCTGCGCCTCGCTCGCGAAGACATGCGGGCGACGGGACGCTACGCGGTGCCTGCCTTCGTGGCCAGCAGCCTGCGCGCGCCGACCTCGCTGCCCATTCCGGCGGGAACGGGTGTGCGCTGCGTGCGTTGTGGCGAGGTCAGCCCGGCGGCGAATCACTTCTGCACGCGCTGCGGCTATGACTTCCGTGCCCAGCCTGTGCCGCTGCCACCGGGTGTGCCTCCCGTGCGCCTCGTCTTCGCGAACGGACCGCTGGCGCGGGCTGGCGCGGGCATCCTGATGACGGCGCCATCTATGCGGCTGGGCCGCGGCTCCGGCAATGACCTGATCATCGAGGAGCGCTCGGTGAGCCGGGCCGGGCATGCGCGGGTCTTCACGGCATATGGCGGCTGGTTTGTTGAGGATCTCGGCAGCAGTGGCGGCACCTATCTCAACGAAGAAGAGGTGACCACTCCCCGCGAGCTGATGCCCGAAGATATCCTGCGCTTCGGCGATGTCGAGGCCCGCTTCGAGGTCGTGGCATAGGCGGCGAGACAGTCTCGCCCTAGCTCGCGACGCAGCGCGCGACGAGAAACGCCGGCACTTCCACCGCCGCCGGCTGGCGCTCGGCAGCATCGCCTGAGGCGCGTGGCTCGGCGAGACGGTGAAGCTGAAGGCCGGTATCGGTGAGGGTATTCAGGTAGGTCGCCAGGGTGCGGTGATGGGTGCCCACCCGCCCGCGAACCCCTGGCGCATGCGGCGGAACGGCATAGCCCTCTTCGAAATAGCCACGGACATGTGAGCCTGGCCCGCCCTCGGCCTCGGTAGTCCACTTCGAGCTCGGTGAGAGGGTGCACGGATGGGTGATCGAGAAGACGAAGGCGCCGCCTGGACGCAAGACGCGCCTCACTGCGGCGCAGACCGCGGGCAGGTCTGGGATATCCATGAGAGCGAGATTGCATGTCACCAGATCGAAGCTGGCGTCGGGCAGCGTGGTGAGCGACTGCGCGTCATCATGGCGATAGGTGATCGCCGCGGTGGCCGCATCCCCATGCTGGCGCGCGAGCGTGAGCAGACGCTCTGAGATATCCACGCCGGCAACATTCGCGCCACGCCTGGCCAGCTCTCGCGAGAGGATTCCCTGCCCGCAGGCGAGGTCGCACACCTCCAGCCCGCGCACGTCACCGGCGAGATCCAGCAGCGCGCCGATGGCCAGCGCATGAAACGGACCCAGCGTGGTGCGCACCTGCTCGTCGTACCACTCGGCGATCTCGTCATATTGTGCCTGAGTCATCGTGTCCTCCAGGCTTCAGCGGCTAGCCCGCCACG
>DASWAC010000395.1:0-5467 GCA_036391335.1 Ktedonobacterales bacterium | reverse complement strand
GATGGAGCTCATCGCGCGGATCGTCCGATTTCGTGTGGCTGAGAACCTCAGCCGGGCCGCCGCCAAGGCGCACCTCTCACGGCCCAGCACGGAAGGCCCGATCGGGCGCCGACGGTAGCAGCACTTCGAGGTTGTCATCGCCCTGACGCCTTACACCCGCCCTCATCGAGGCGAAGAGCCGAGAGATCGCCGAGGCCATCGCGGCGCTGCGGGGCACGCGCTAGCGAGTGCCTCTCAGCCGGCGGTCACGAGCCGTCCCCGCCAGTGGGTGATCTCCAGCCGTGCGCCATGGCGACCCGAATCGCCGGCCATCTGTGTGAGGACGCGCGACGCGCTGCCCCCGGCCATGAGCTTGGGCTGATAGTCTATGCGGGGATCGCGATTCTTGACGTAGAGAGGGAAGAGGTCCACCACGACGCGGGCCGGCTCGAACCTCACGCCGGCGAGCAGGCCTTCGGCGCGGCTGTTACCAGAGCCAAAGGTGAAGTTGCCCACGCTGTAGATGATGGGCCGCTCACGATAGACCTCGAATGGCTGCACCACATGCGGGTGGTGGCCAATGATCGCATCGGCCCCGCAGTCAATGGCAAAGCGGGCCTTCGCCCGGTCAGTGTCCAGGGGCTCACGCGCGTAAGGGATTCCCCAGTGAAATGTCACCACCACGCGGTCCACCTGGGAACGCAGCGCGCCGATATCCGCTTCGAGCTCCTCGTTGGAATCCATTGCGCTTCCGGGCAGGCTCGTCGTGGCGGCAGTGCGCTTGTTCCAATAGTAGCCGAGGAGCCCGATCCGCCACGGCCCAGATTGCAGGATCACCGGCCTGTGCGCCTCCATCGCGTTGCGTCCGGCGCCGATGGCGGCGACTCGCGCGGAGTCTAGGGCCGCTAGCGTCTCCAGCATCCCTGCGTGCCCACAGTCCATCAGGTGATTGTTCGCCAGTGTCACCACATTGACGCCCGCGCGCATGAGCGCGGTGGCCAGCGTGGGCCGCACACGATAGGAATAGGTCCGATCCACCTTCTCGGCCTTGCGGGCAAGCGGGCCCTCCAGGTTGCCGAGGACGATGGGAGAGCGCCGGAGCAACGGACGCACGGCCGCGAAGGGATAGTCGGCGCCATAGAGCCCGATCGGACGCTTGCCGCGGCCACCGAGCATGATATCTCCGGCTGCCAGCAACGAGTAGGGGGGCTCATCCTCGCGAGCCAGCAAGTCCTCGACATCCGCGGCGAGCAAAATATCTTCCCCCGGAGGGATGCACTCCGCAGGCAGACGCTGAAGCAGCGCCGCTGGCGGTCGCCATACGCTTTTCCCATCAGCGCCAATGCTGGCGATGGGAGATGGAATGCCCGCGCCGTCACTGGCTGACACCAGGGCTGTGCTCTGCTGCGGCTGGATGCCACGGCGCTCGAATAGCTCGCGGATACGTACCGCATGCGCAGATCCATAGAGCACTCCGTCCGCATCGAGAAGCGCCGCCAGCCCGGCTGCGAAGTCCTGGCGGGCGAGCCTGGTCGCTTTGACGTTGGCGCCGATGGTGCGCTGGCCGAGCAGCAAGAGCGCCTGCAAGACCAGGAGGTCCGCGATTCGTGCGCCCCCCGCCTCTTGGGCGCGCAAAGCCTCGCGCAGGTCCCAGAGGGTGGCGGCCCAGATGGTCCCGTTGGCGTGAGGATCCGCCCCTCGGCTGGCGTCAAACGCTGCCATCGTCGCCGTGGATGTCAGACTGCGCGGATGAGCGACGCTGGCGTCATGGCGCCGGTGCGCGTGCCAGATGTGCGGCGTGCCGAGCATGGTCGCCGCGAAGTAGTCGCTGGTGCCTTCATCCATCGCCGTCTTGCGATTGTCTTGCCGTTCCGAGCCGCGCAACGTGTTCGCGCGGAAGTCGGCGGTGTGGCGTGTGATGTGATGCCCATATTCGTGGTAGATGATGCCCGCGTTATGCGATGCGTTCGCGCGATAGCGATGGCCGGCCGCGCGCGCCAGGGCTCCGTGCTCGGTGAGTCGCCAGCCAGGCCCGAGGTGAATCTCACCGTGAGGCGAGAGTGGCGTGTGCTCCGCAATGTCGTACTTGCGGCTCGGGAGGCGGTAATGCCCACCCTGGAAGGCTCGCCAATGCCCGTTGCGGAAGACGCCGTCGCGGAGCCCTTCGTGCTCGACAGCGGCGTGATGGGCGTTCACCCGAGCGATCACACGCGGTAACGAGGCCGCGCCCAGCTCGGTGAGCAACCCATGAACATAGGTTGCGATACGGTCGAGATGGAAGTAGGTGTTCACCTCGCCGAAGTGCGCGGCTTGTATATATCGCTCGCGGAAGTCAGGCTCGGCGCACATGGCTTTATCCATGCGCCCACCGCCTATGCCCGGCTCGAAGAGGAAGTCGCCATGGTCGTCTGGCCGAGCGTCGCCAATGGGTGAGGGGCGCCAGTCATCGCCGGCCGCGGATG
Source organism: Ktedonobacterales bacterium (assembly GCA_036391335.1). Lineage (GTDB taxonomy): Bacteria > Chloroflexota > Ktedonobacteria > Ktedonobacterales > JADMIN01 > DASWAC01. The sequence goes on along the minus strand of DASWAC010000395.1, from coordinate 3,026 downwards.
GCAGCATGGTCTCCCCCGCTTGATGGACCCGAGCATAGCGCCCTGAGAGTCGTGCTAGTGCGGTGGGCAAGGGATCGAGATGGGGCAGCGGGACGATCGCGCTCGCCACATCGCCGCCAGAGACCTCATCCGGCGAATCGTTGGCAGGGAGAAAGACGCGGCCACGAGTCACGCGATGGCCTCCGGTTCTCCGGGCCGGTGAGGAGCGGTCTCTGGCTCGCCCGCAGTCTCGACGATGGCGCTCTTATCGTTCCCCACCTGGAGCGCCCCGGTCTGAAGGTCACGAGCCGTGTGGCACACGATGCCTGTGGCCGTGGTGGTCTCCTGGATGCCCAGCTGGCTCATGGATACCACGCCCGAGATGGCTAGTGGCTCGATGTTCCATGAGCGAAGGAGGACGACACCCGCTGAGGCGGCCATGGGCTCGCCTGCCGCCAGGACCCAGGCATCAACGGTCTGGGTAAATGCCGCGGACTGCAATAGCGCGGCGGTCTCGCGCTGGAGCAAACCGTCGGCCACCTCGATCACGGCCCAGGTCGCGCCTGCTGCCGCCGCGTGGGAGAGGAGCAGATTGTGCAGTGTGAGCAAGTCGTCTAGCTCGCACATATAAGTGGATGGCCAGCCTCCATCCACAAAATCCATCCCGATGCACGCGCCCGCGTCAATCATGGTCCACAGATCGCGGCCCGCCGCCGTGCCGGTGAGCTTGATGCCGGCAACGGGCGTGCCGTCGCGACCGAGCCCGCGTATCAGGCTCATCGTGGTGTAGGTCTTGCCCGCATCCATAGACGTGCCGCAGACTACGATGGTGCGGGGGCGCTGCGCCACAGGGAGTGCGGGCCTCGCGAAGTCGTTCAGTCGCAGTGGCCGGCCCTCGGCATCGCCAATCGCTCCGAGCAGCTGCAGCTTGGTCGGGTCCGCCAGCGTGGCATGCTTGCTCTCAACGGAGCCGCACAGGCCACCCATGGAAAGCATGTCGCACACTTCACCATCCGCACGCGCATAGCCTTCGAATTGTCGTGTGGCATAACGATTCCCAAAGACGACGGCAATCTGATCACCGACATGCAGAGTGCTGCGTCTGCCGGTGGTGAGCTCCAGCCCGGTGTTCTTGCCTATCTTCTCCACCTGGGTCAGCACGATGTCTCCCTGCGCATAGGGCCGGGTGAGGGGAACGATGCTCGCCAGCGAGGCGTCAGGCACGCCCCGCAACGCATATGGAACCCGCATGCGGGCCTTCAGGTCGGATGAAATGAGTGAATAGTCTGCCATGGTCTCTCGTTCCCTTTGCTAGTGTGGTAAGCTCGCTATTCCTTGAGGGTATGAAGGTTATCGCTCAGAGAACTGCAGGGAATGCAGTCGCGCGTAAAGCCCGCCAGCTTGCAGCAGCTGGTGATGCGTGCCACTCTCACGGATGGCGCCCTTGTCGAGCACCAAGATGAGATCTGCCCGCTCGATGGTGCTGAGCCGGTGGGCTACCACGAAGGTGGTTCGGCCCTTCATGAGTCGCCGCAGCGCCTCCATCACCAGCGCCTCCGATTCCGCATCGAGCCCACTGGTCGGCTCGTCCAGCAGGAGGATGGGCGCATCGCGCACAATGGCGCGGGCGATCGAGATGCGCTGGCGCTGGCCGCCTGAGAGGGTTCCGCCGCGCTCGCCAACGAGGGTGGCATAGCCGTTGGGCAGCCGCGAGACAAACTCATGGACATTGGCCGCGCGCGCGGCGCGAAGGACATCAACATCGCTGGCTCCAGGGCGGCCATAGGCGATATTATCGCGAATGCTCCCGCTGAAGAGCACAGGCTCCTGCAGGACGAGACTGATCTGATCGCGCAGCGACCGCTGGGTGAAGCGGCGGACGTCAACGCCGTCTATCAGCACACGGCCATCCTGGGGATCATGGAACCTGGGAATCAAGCTCAGCAGAGTGCTCTTGCCACTCCCTGTCGCGCCCACCAGCGCGACCATGGTGCCAGGTGAAGTCTTCACCCAGATGTCTCGCAGCACTGGCGTGTCTTTGTGATAGCCGAACCAGACCCCCTCGATGGTGACCGCGCCCTCCAGCTCGGGAGCCGCGCGTGCGCCCGGTAGGTCTCGCACATCAGCCTCGATGTCGAGGACCTCTTGGATCCGTTCCGCGCTGGCGTCAGACTTGCTGAACTGGCTGGAGAGCTTGGAAAGCTGGCGAACGGGAGAGAGAATCGAGCGCAGGTAGGTGGTGAAGAGCAGCAGATCACCCAGGGTAATCTGGTGGGTGAGGGCCTCGCGCGCGCCCAGCCAGACGATGGCCGCGAGGGTCATGACGCCCACCAAGTCAACGAGGGGGCTGAGCTCGGATTGCAGCCAGGAAACCGCAAGGCCTGCATCGAGACTCTTGCGTGTCTGCTGCGCGAACATCTCGGCTTCCTCGTCTTCATTCGCGAATGCCTGCACCACCTGAATGGCGCTGATCTTCTCCTGGGCCGTGGCGCCCACCTGCCCCTCGATGACACGCACCTTGCGTGATGCCTGACGGATTCGCCGCCGGTAGGAATTGCCAACGAGGAGGAGGAGCGGGGTGGCCGCGAGCATCATGAGGGCAAAATGCCAGTCAATGAACGCCACCACGGTCAAGACGCCCACCACCGTGAGGATATTGGTGATGAGTGAGTTCAGGCCGGTGGCGACCATGTCTTGAATAGCCTGGATATCCGACGTGAGGCGTGCGGAGAGGTCACCGACACGGCTGTTCTTGTGGAAGGAGAGCGAGAGCCGCTGGATGTGGTCGAATATCCGCACACGCAGCTCATAGATGACGCGCTGGCCAATCGAGCGGGTGAGCAGGCCACCAATGAATGTAAACAGGGCATCAATGAGGGCCACCACGAGCATGGTCGCGATCATCAGGTTGAGCAGGTCTTGTTTCGCCAGCGTGGGCGTGCCGAAGGTGAGCCTGAGCAGGTGAGTGATTGGCGCGGGCAGGTCACGCTTGCCGAGCACGCTATCGAAGATGATCTTGAGCGGCCAGGGACCGAGCAAGTCCATCG
>DASWAC010000394.1:0-3117 GCA_036391335.1 Ktedonobacterales bacterium | reverse complement strand
ATCAGCAGGCCGAGCAGCTACTGGTCAATGCTGTCGCGTGGATTCCCACCAGGCAAAATCTGAATCAATACCTCGTGCGCCCGCGGATCAGCGGCTACCACGAGCGGGCCACTGAGGCGATGGCGCTCGCGCTGTGGCAGGGGGTGTACGTGACCACGCGGCAAAGTGAGGCCAGGTGAGCGAGCCACGCAGGCGCGCCTTGACAGGCGGGCGGCTCGCGCCTATCATGTGGCTGGGCTGGCGCTCGCTCCCTTATGACGCAAAACCATTCTTGCTGATCGTGCCAGCACACACTTGGCTCGCGTTCTCTGCCTGGAAATTCGAGGGCATCCCATGCGCATGCCATCACGCCTCCCACTGGCGCGCTCCGCCGCGGCACTTCCGCTCACCGTGGCGCTCGCGGTGTTCACCGCCCTCGCGGTTCTCGGCATCTCGCTGACCCCGGCACACGCATCTGGCGTCCCCATCTGCTCCAGCGCGCCGGTCGAGGCCGCGCCAAACTTTCCCCCGGCGCAGCTCGATCATACAGAGGGGCCCTTGACCACGCCACTGCAGGCCACGCTCACCGGATGGAAGCCGGGGACACAGGTGAGCTTCCACCTGGATATGGCCGACCCCCGCACGGGCGCGCTCAGGGTCCTCACCCCTTACGTGCTGGGCGCACCCAATCCCGCTGATGGCCTATACATACCCACGGGAGTTGTCGCCAGCGACGGCACGATCATCTCAGCGTCATTTCAGGCGCCCGTGATCGTCTGTGACGACTCATCCACAACGCCTGAGGTGTTCTTCGACTCGCGTCTCGCTGGCGCGAAGCTCTATGTCGTCGCGGTGGGCGATCATGGCCAGGTCAGCGCCCCTGCCACGTTCACCTACCTCGCCTCGTTGCAAGGCAAGATAGACGGGTTGAGCCCTGAATTCCACGACGCGCCGGTGGGGAGTACCCTCATCGTCTCTGTCAGCGGCTGGGAGCCCAATGAGGTCATCACGCTCACCTTGAGCGATCAGATCCTCAAGGATCCCTACAACAACAATCTCCCGCCCTTCGCCACGACACTTCCCATCACGGTGACCACTGACAGCCAGGGAGCCTTCTCGACTACCTTTGCCATCCCCGCGACGCTGCCGTGGGGGCATGATGCCGTGCTGAGCGCCACCGGCGTCGGGCCGCACTTTGGCGCCCTCACCTGGGAAGCGGAGTTCGTTCTCCTTCCTGCCACAGCGCCGACATTTCGCGTGGGAAGCGAGATCGTGACCCCCGGCTCGCGCGTCACCGTCACCGGTGACTACTGGAATCCCGGCGAGGCGGTCACGCTGGAATATTGCCGCGACGGCCTGCATGATGGCGATCAGTATGCCTGGCCGCATTGTATCCACGGCTCCGAGCAAGAGCTGGGCACCGCCATCGTTGATGCGACCGGCCACTTGAGCCAGCAGGTCACTATTCCCGCGAATGCGCGCCTGGGCATCATCACGATCGAGCCGCGCATCGCGCAGGCGCCCAGGCTGGGTGCGCGCGGGGTCGCGGTGCGCATCGTGAGCCATCCGCCGACGTGGACCGAGCTGCATCCGCGCTGGACGGCGGCGCTGGCCGTGGGTGGCGTGCTGCTCATGCTGCTCACGCCGGTCGGGCTGGTCGCGGTCCTCTCACGCCGGCGCGATTCGTCCCCTGCCGAGGCTATGGCAGACTGACCGAGACGCTCGCCCTGAGCCACCTGTGTGGCCAGCGCCACCACCTCTTGGGCGGGAAATGTCTCAGCTTTGTCGCAACCCGCTCGTCTGGGGTCCGCATGACGTGCTGGATTTGCCCACATTTGGTAGACTGGCCTCACGAGAGCGTATCGCGAGCGCCGCCTGGTTGCGCGGCTGGCTCCGCGGCGCGCCAGCAGGAAGGAACTGACGTGCCACGCCGATATTATGTCCTCTGGGTGCTCGCCATGGGCCTCGTGGAGGCGGGTGCGGCCTTCGATGTCTCCTTCCATTTCGGGCACCTCTTCGACGAGTTTTCCATCCCGCATCTCACCGTCGCGGTGGGTGTCATCACGATGGTGACGCTGCTCCTCTGGGCGCTGCTGCCCGACATCCGGACGCAGGCGAAGCGCTTCACTGGCGAGAGCGTCATCACGCGGCTGGCCAGCACGGCGCTGCGCTATCAGCGATCGTCCGTGGCAGGGCTAGAGCGCAAGGCGCTGCTGGTGTGCGCGGGTGCGCTGGCCTTTGGCATCGCCATGGAGCCGCTCGACCTGCTCTGGCATCTCACCTTCGGCATTGACATCACCATGTGGTCGCCCACCCATTTGCTGCTGAATTATCCCGCCGATATCATCAACATCTGCGTCATCACGGCTTTTCTCGCCTCGTCCTCGGCGCGCGCCGCCTGGGCGTGGCTGATCCCCTTCTTCGTGGGGCTGCGCAACGTGCTCACCATGCACTTCGCGCTCTACCAGCAGGAATTCGGCTCGGTGGCGAAAGATTCGCTGGTGCGCATCGGAAAGGTGCCCTGGCTGGTCCAGCCAGAGCTGCTGGCGCTGGCGGGTCCGCGTGCCGAGGCACTGGTGACCGGTGGCGTGCCCGACTGGCTCTATCTGATCTACTCCGCCTTCGCCATTGGTTATGCGCTCGCCGTCTGCGCCACCTTCCTCTATCCTGGTGGCCGGGCGCGCACCGCCGATCGCTGGCCCGTGCCCTTCGGGGTGGCAACGGCTCTCGCGGTATGCTTCATCATCTGGCGGCTTATCTTCCTCGGCATCTTCCACACCTTCCACATGGCCTTCGGGGCGCTGCCGCTCTACTTCATTCCCATGGGCATCGTGATTGACCTCGGCCTGGTGTATGGTCCCGCGCTGGTCCGCCGCGCGGCCGGTGGACGCGAGACACTGCTAGGCATGGAGCCGCGCCTGGTGGCCGCCGGTGTGACCGGAATCCTCGCGGCGATCACCCTCTTCGCGGGCATCGAGGTCATGCGGGCGATCGGCGTCGTCGTTCCGCCGGCCCCGCCGCTGGCGCTGATCTTCGCCTGTGTCACGGGCGAGGCAGGCGTCGTCTTTGGCGTCTGGCTGGGCGGCTGGCTGCGTGAGCGCACCGACGCGACCCAGGCCGGGCGTGCGCTGGCTGCCG
>DASWAC010000393.1:0-2091 GCA_036391335.1 Ktedonobacterales bacterium | reverse complement strand
CGTCTTCTTGATGTTCTACTTCGTGCCCGAGCAACGAGTGGCCTATGCGAACATCGAGCAAATTCGCAGCGCGGTGGCTTTCGGCAACTTCGTGCGCAACATGCACCGGTGGGGGGCCCACTTGATGGTCATCACGGTGACGCTGCACATGGTGCGTGTCTTCTATCATGGCGCCTATAAGCCACCGCGTGAGTTCAACTGGGTCGTGGGTGTGGCGCTCTTCCTGACGACGCTGCTCCTCAGCTTCACCGGCTATCTGCTTCCCTGGGATCAGATCGGCTACTGGGCGATCACGGTGGGCTCGAATATGGCCAGCTATGCGCCGCTGCTGGGTACTCAGGTGCACAACGGCCTGGCGGGCCAGCCGGTCGGCGTGGGCGCTCCGACGCTCATCCGCTTCTATACCTTGCACGTCATTGGTCTCCCGCTGGCAGGCGCAGTGCTGATGGCGGTCCATTTCTGGCGCATCCGCAAGGATGGCGGTGAGGCGGGCCCACCGCCACCGTCGCGCCGCGAGGTGGAGGCCGCCCGCACCACCGTCACGGCGGCGAGCTAGTCGCGGCTGACGATCTCGCTGAAAGGAGCGATTTCCTATGGCAGTAGCAGATCCGCGCCCGACTTCAACGCAAAAGCGCTATCGGACGCTCGCGGTGGTGAAGCAAGAGGCGATCACCCGTGTGGAGAAGCAGCTCGAAGACTCTGTCTTCGTGTGGCCGCACCTGCTGGTGCGCGAGTTTCTCTCCGCGGTGCTGATGACGCTCATGCTCACCGTAGTCAGCCTGGTGGTGGACGCCCCGCTGCGGGCGCACGCTGATCCGAACCTCACGCCCAACCCCGCCAAGGCGCCGTGGTATTTCCTCGGCCTGCAGGAGATCCTGCACTACTTCCCACCGACGGTGGCAGGTGTGCTCATCCCTGGCGGCGTGCTGGTCGGGCTGGCGGTGCTCCCCTACCTCGACCGGAACCCAAGCCGCTCGTTCGATGACCGCAAGCTCTCTATCGCGGTCTTCACCATCATCGCTGTCTTCTTCTCCATGGCGACCCTGATGGGCAGCTTCTTCCGTGGTGCCGGCTGGCAGTGGGCTTGGCCGTGGCAGCATATCTATTTCGACCTCTAGCGCATAAAGGGAAAGTCAGTGGCTATTGACGATCAGCGCACACCGCAGGAATACGAGATCCTCACCGGAGGTGGCGCAGAGTCAGCTGAGCTGCAGCGTCAGGCGATGGGGCGGCGCCAGTTCTTGCGCCGCGCCGTGGGCGCCACCCTCGGCCTCGTCGCGATCGAGGGGACGTATGGCGCGCTCACGATGTTCTACCCCAACCTCGCGGGCAAATTTGGCTCGAAGATCTCGCTCAAGCCCAAGACCACCTATGTCGCCGCGGAGCAGAAGAGCTTCGCATTGGACTCGAGAGGCATCTTTTACGAGCCGAACGCCAAGAGCTATATCGTGCATCTGACCGCCGGTGGCTCGACCGAGTTCCTGCTGAGCGGGCAAACGCTCGATGACACGCTCGTCGCCGAGAGCTACACCAAAGATGGCGATGGCTCGCTGTGGCTGGCGCTCTATCAGGTCTGCGTGCACCTGGGCTGCAAAGTCCCGTTCCGCGACGACTGTAACAGCTTCAAGTGCCCTTGCCATGGCTCGCACTACAACATCAACGGCGAATATCTCGACGGCCCCGCGCCACGCAGCCTCGATCGCTTCGAGATGAGCTTCGATGGCGGCGGCAATGTCACCGTCGATACCGGAAAGCTCAATAGCGCCGTCCAGCGGCCTGACTCATCGTCGCGTGTGCTGGGCGTGCCGAGCGTCGAGTGCAAGGCCTAGCCGGCTGCGCGGCCACGCTGGCCTGAAGCGGAGAACACGATTGCCTGCCCCTGGCGGGTGACATAAGCCTTGCCACTGGCGGGCATGCGGAGGAAAATGCCGCGATGGAGACAAATCGCAATCCTGGCTGGATCGCCCTGGTAGCGGGCGCCGGGTTCGGCGTGCTATTCGGGGTGCTGGGGTTTACCGGCATCTTGGATGCACAGCTCGGGCTGGGGTTTGGGCTGATCTGCTTTCTGGTCGGCACGCTCGTCTATCTCTT